>JAEYQZ010000212.1 GCA_023409695.1 Methanobacteriota archaeon
CAGTGGCTAAAAGAGGTAAATTTTCTGGGGCCAAACGAGTCCTTAGATGTTTAAAATGCGGTAAAGACTTAATTTTACCATTCAAAAAAGAATTTGAAATATGTGAATGTGGTGGAAGATATGAAGACCTCATTTGCCCATTCATAGAACGTCATAAAGTTATTCAGGAACTGCCCGATCCTGGAAAAATCAGGGAATATGTTCTGGAGCAATTGAAAAATGTTGAAGATTTATAGATTTTGGGAGTGTTTTCAATCTTTAATGTCAATCCCAATTAGAAATGCAGTAAAAATTGAGGAGCAAGTTATAAATATCTAAATGCTCCTTTTTGATTCAATAAGATTTTTTAATTTTTCCATATCGACATTTTTTTCATATAATTCGATATTTTCGCAGGCATAGAATTGTCGAAATTTTATTATAATGAATTTGTGTTCTTATTTCTTTTACTAAAATGTATATTAATCATTTTAGCAGAAGTAACTAATTTAGTTATATTTTATTTATTAAACCGATTATCATATTTTAGAATCTCTACAGCCTTTAAAGCGCTCGCTTCTTTGTCTTTTATCTCAAGCATTATATCAAAATCAAAATTGGATGTCTCTTTTAAAAAATTTTTAAAATGATCTATGTCTATTGATTCTATATGGGTCCCTTTAGCTTTCTCAGGATTTTGAGAGCTGTAATCAACTAAAGGTAATCCATCTTTAGCTTTCCATGTCTTTGTAAAGTTATCAAAACATCCTTCAAGGCCTTCGTCAGTGTTATTAAGTTCATGATGAAAATAATCGAATAAAACAGGAATTTTAGTTTGATTACTTATTTCCAGACATTCTGAAAGGTTATAACTTTTCTCGTCATTTTCTATTACGAGCCTTCTTTTTATGTTTTTATCCAGATTTTGGCATCGTTCTATAAACCTTTCCATGCTCTTTTCTTTATTGCCGTAAACTCCCCCAACATGTACTTGCATTTTGGCAGTGCTGTCAAGATTTAAGATGTCAAAAACTTCGCTGTGGTATTTAAGTTCATTTAATCCTCTTTCAAAAACATCAATGTCCTTAGAATTAACTACAACGAATTGTCCGGGATGCATTGAAATTCTTATATCCTTCTCATGGATAACTTCGCTTATTTCATTAAAATTATCTTTAAAATACCCTTTCCAGTCAAAATCCATTATTGGATGGGATGCAAATGGGATTAATCGTGAAGTAATCCTGAAAAAGAGTAAATTATTCTCAACATTAAACTTTAGCATTGTTAGAAGACAATCTAAATTATTTTTTGCAGTTTCAATAAACTTCTTGTGTGAATATGATTTTAAACGAAATGTTTTGGCCCCATTACATCCTATTGTCCAGTTTAGGGCCGTGTAACCTATCTTCATTGGATTACTCCAAAAAAGGAATAAAAATTAAATTGTCCGTTTTGATTCAATAAGGTTCTTTAATTTATCCATATCGACATCTCTTTCATATAATGGTGTATCTTCTTCATTATAAACCGTTAAGATATCTTCATAAGGTGTTTTATTTGGATTAATGTATAAAACTCCCAGTGGGAATTTAAGATATTCTATGGCTTTTTTGAAGGCTTCACTCCTGTCATGGGGATCGTATGAGTCATCAAGATAGTAAACATTTTCTTTAAACCATTTGAATGTATTTATTTTGTTATAGGTAACGCAAGGCTGGAATACGTCAACAAGAGAGTACCCTTTATGTGTTATGGCTTTTTTAAAGATTTCCTTCATATGGTTCATATCTCCTGCAAATGTCCTGGCTACAAAAGATGCATCAAGGCCAATTGCAATAGCTAATGGATTGAAAGGTTCTAAAGATACACCTTCGACCTGCAGTGGTGTTTTAAAATCTTTCTGAGTGGTCGGAGACGCCTGGCCTTTGGTCAGACCGTAAACCATGTTGTTGTGCACTATAGTAGTTATATCTGGATTTCGGCGAATTGTGTGCATGAAATGGTTTCCACCTTCTCCATACATATCTCCATCACCTGTTGTAACTATCACTTTAAGGCCCTTATTTACAGCCTTTATGGCAGTTGCAGGAGAAGCTGCCCTGCCGTGAAGGCTGTTATATGTGTTGGATTTAATGTAATGTGGAAGTTTCCCAGCTTGACCAATTCCAGATACAAGTACAAGCTCACGAGAGTCCATTTCGAGCTCAGCAAGGGCCATTTTTAATGTCCTGAGAATTGAAAAGTTTCCGCAACCAGGACACCACGCAACATCTGCATTTTCAACATCAAAGACTTTTGGATCCATTATAACCGCCCCCCTATTCTTTTTAAGGTCTCAGTAACTTCTTCAACCGAAAAAGGCATTCCATTATACTTCAGTGATTTTTCATCAATTTCAAAACCAGTTTCCATTTTTATGAGATTTGCAAACTGTCCCTGGGCATTATTTTCAAAAATAATTGTTTTTTTAGCTTTTTCAAGATAGTTTTTAGTTTTACTGTGTAGAGGATAAACCTGTTTGAAATATAAAAATGCAATTTTATCATTTTTCAGGTTATCTAATGTCTCTTTTATAGCGCCATATGTAGAGCCCCAACCTATGGCCAGAACATCATAATCTGAAGGCCCTATAAGTTCTGGAGGAATCACATCTTCTTGGATTCCTTTAAGTTTTTTATATAGACGTTTTTCTACCATTCTATTTCTGAGATGGAGGTCTTCTGTTATATGCCCTTCTTCATCATGTTCATCTGAATCAACGACTACAAGTCCATCCCCGTATCCTGGAACTCCTCTCGGAGATATCCCATCTTCAGTTATTTCATATCTTTTGTAGTTTTCATCTGTTTTAACGATATATTTCTTGAATTTTACTTCATCCAGATTAAGATCAGGTAAATTGTAGTAAATGTCTGCAAAATACTGGTCTGAAAGTACAAAAACAGGGATTTGATATTTATCTGCGAGATTAAATGCGTGGTATGTTAAATAAAATGCATCTTCAAATTTTCCCGGGGCGAAAATTGCCCTTGGAGTTTCACCTGGAGATGAATAAAGGGCCATCTTTAGATCTTCCTGGGAAGTTCTTGTAGGCAGTCCAACTGCAGGACCTGGACGCTGGGCAAGATACACAACTATTGGAGTTTCAATCATCCCAGATAGCCCTACAGCTTCGCTCATGAGTGCAAATCCACTTCCTGAAGTTGCTACAACTGATCTTGCACCTGCATAAGATGCCCCTAAACCCATATTTATTGCAGCTATCTCATCTTCAGCCTGTTCAAAAATCATAC
>JAEYQZ010000111.1 GCA_023409695.1 Methanobacteriota archaeon
AGTACAGCTTATCTGGCTGTTTTTGAATCTTCTGATAATGATCAAAAAACATTTAATCAGATATTAAATAGTCTTAAGGTTTCTTAATTGATTAATTTTAGATATTGATGAGTTTTAATTTTGAAAATATCCTCTAAGTTATCTGGTTTAAGTTTTAACTTAGAAGTTATAACTTCTTACTGACTAACTTTTAACTATAATTTTGTTATAACTTATAACTTCTAATTAAATTCTTGTTATATCTTAGAAGTTATAACTTCTTACTGATCAACTTCTAACTATTTTTTTATTATAAGTTTTAACTTATAACTTCCCACAGACTAACTTCTAACTATTTTTTTCTTATAACGTGGAACTTATAAGTTTTAACTGATCAACTTCTAATTATTTTTTCTTGTAACTTATAACTTAGATCTTCGAACTTGTTATTATGAAAACTAAAATTGAAAATTTAAAAATATTGAAAAAAAGGAAGTATAAGTTCAGATTTTAGTTAACTCCCAAACTTACTCAATGAAGGTTAACCAGCCGTGTTCATCTTCATCGATTCCCTCGACGATGTTGAAGAACTTTGTCTGTAATTTTTCTGTAATTTCTCCTCGTTTTCCATTTCCGATTTTTATCCTGTCAACGGATCTAATTGGAGTAACTTCAGCGGCTGTGCCTGTTAAGAAAATTTCATCTGCAAGGTAAAGCATTTCTCTTGGAATTGGCTCTTCATTTACTTTAATTCCCATATCTTCAGCTAATTTAGTTATTGAGTCCCTTGTGATTCCAGAAAGGAGAGATAAAGAAGCGTGTGGAGTGTACAGTTCACCATCTTTAACTAAAAATACATTTTCACCACTTCCTTCACTAACTGTTCCATGGTAATCAAGCATTATTGCCTCATCAAAACCATTGCTTACAGATTCCATCTTTGCCAGTTGAGAATTCATATAGTTGGCCCCTGCCTTTGCCATATTAGGAAGTGTATTTGGCGCCATTCGCCTCCATGTTGAGACACCTATATCGACCCCATTTTCAATGGCTTCATCACCAAGATATTTTCCCCATTCCCATGCTGCAATTACAGTATCCATAGGGCAGTTCAATGGGTAAACACCTAATTCTTTATATCCTCTAAATGCAATAGGCCGTATATAACAGTCTTTTAAGTTATTAATCTTTACAGTCTCGATTATAGCATCGCAAATTTCGTCTACAGTGTATGGAATTTCCATCCTGTATATCTTTCCAGAATTAAACAATCTTTCAACGTGCTCTCGCAAACGCAATATAGCAGAGCCTTTTTTCGTGTTATAACATCTTATGCCCTCAAATACACTTGAACCGTAGTGAACAACGTGAGATAGAACGTGTATATTTGCGTCTTTCCAGTTAACGAATTCACCGTTAAACCATATTTTTCCAGTTTCATCAAAAGCCATTGTTATCCCTCTTTTAAACTTTGATTAATTTTAAGAAATCAATGTATTACGCCTAAATCATATTCTGGCTATTAAATTTGATTTATTTTTCTATGCAATATTTATCAATAGTATATAATAAAATGTAGGAATATAAAAATCAGTTGAGTTTGAATTAATTTGGGAAAAGTTTATATAGGAACAAAGCTTAAATTTCATTTTCCAAAGTTTATTTCTCAACGATTTTCATGGAAAAAGTTTATATACATTACTTGACAATAGTCAAAGATACGCATAAAGGGCCGGTGGTCTAGGGGTATGATACCTCGCTTACAACGAGGTGATCACGAGTTCGAATCTCGTCCGGCCCATTAGAATAAACTAACTATTTTTTCTGCATTAATTTAGCAAAGCTAAGTTTCATGTCAACCATTTGTTATTTATCCTACTTTTAACATGTATTTGAAATATTTAACCTGATTTTAAAGACTTAAATTAAAATAAATTGAAAATAAGTAGTTTATTTATTTAAATGAGATTAAATAAAATTTTAGAAAATTTCCCCTATTTTAAAGATTTTAGAAAATTACAATTAAGTTATAACACCTAAAAGCATTGAATTTACAAAAAATATATAATTTTTAAAAGTTTTTGAGGATTTAGCACGTTAATTCAGGTTAAGAATATTAGTGCTATGTATATAATCAGAGTCACGAAAAATACTGTACTTCCCCTTATTAAAGTTACAGTTATATCTCTTTCTACAGCCATTACTATTCCATAAGACAGCACAGCTGCAATAAAAATCCTTAAAATCCCTAAAAGTGCCTTATTTATATGTATAAGATAAGTTATAAGTGTTGAAACAGCTAATACAATTATAATAAGTGCTATTGGGTTACTTAATAAAGTTTTACTCCATTTTTTTAAGTTATCGGACGTATCAGTATGGGATATGTTCCTTTTCTTCCCAGTCAGTGAACCTCTTCTACCTCGACTTAGGAAGGAACTTCCTGCAGAATCAGAAGGGAGTACGTAGGTTTCTTCATCATCGTTCACTTCTTCTTCATCCTCATAATTTTCACTAGTCTCTATATTCTTCTTCTTGGAAAGTGATTTGGCAATATTCATTAATTCATCTTTATCTATGAGGGTGATGTTTCTACCATTTGCATAACTCAGTGCATTATCTGAAAAAGTTGAGGTTGTTATCACTATTACTTTAGACGCCTGGAGGGTTTTTGCCACCATTTCCATTTCTTTAAGCACATCTAAACCTACTTTCCACCTTTCCTCGTAGTTTTTGCACGCTACTACTACTCCAATATCTCCTAAAACAGTAGGTAAAACTCCGTATATATCCACAAGGTGTTTTGATGTTTTAAAGTATTTATGGACCTTAAATCCAGACTTTTCCATGATTTTAGCTACGAAATCGACCAACCTATTTTTTTCCAACTTCCTCACCCTTGAATTGGAGATATTCAATTATATTAGATGTATCAATGTTTTATAAATGATTTATATTTCCCTATTTTCATTAGTTAATATGTTGTATTTACTTTTAACTGATGGTATAAATAATATTTATTTTTATTAACTTCCAGTAACCTTTTTGAATGTGGAAATATAGATATGTGCATCATGCGAATTTTGATAACTAATGACGATGGGGTTAACTCATCAGGGATTGTAGCAGCAAAAGATGCTGTTAGTGAACTGGGGGATATCTACGTCGTTGCACCAGCAACACAGCAAAGCGGAATAGGACATGCACTCACACTTTTTGAACCAATGAGAGTTAGTTCATCTAATTTAAGGGATGGAAGCGAGGCTTATTCAGTTTCAGGAACGCCAACTGACGCTTTAATACTTGGAATGTTTGAAATAATGGATGAAAAACCAGATTTAGTTATTTCAGGTATTAATATTGGTGAAAATCTAGGTATGGCAGAACTTACAACATCTGGAACTATAGGCGCAGCAATGGAAGCTGCTGCTCATGGGATACCTGCCATAGCGGCTTCTATTCAGGTTACAAGAGATGATATTAAATTTCACGATGGTCATGTAGACCTTGATTTTGGGTTCGCTCAAAAGGTTATAAAAAGACTTTCTAAGATGATCATTAAAAAAGGCCTTCCTGAAGGAATCGATTTTTTAAATTTAAACATCCCCTCACATCCAGAAAGCCATAAAATTAAATTAACACGGCTTGGAAAAAGAATGTATTCCATTCATATCCAAAAGAGACTTGACCCGAGGGGAAGAGAATATTACTGGATCGCAGGAGATCCCGTAGGAGTAGATGAAGAAGGTACTGATGTACATGTGCTTAGGTACGATAGGTGCCCTACTATAACACCTGTATCACTTGATTCTACCTCTGATCTTCATTTAATGAAAGATTGGCTTGAATAAATAAAATTTTTTTATTTATTAAAACAGTCTATCGTGATCTGATGGAAATCTTAGATATAAACGGAAAACAAATCCATAGGAATCTGCAGGTTAAGTACATAAGGACGCATACAACTGGAAAGGTAACTGATATTCTAGTTAAAGAGGATACTGTATGGATTAAGCTTGATTCCAGTGGCCTTTACTATAGGATTGATTATATTGAGATCATCGAAAATAATAATGCCTATATAATGCCAGATAAAAAGAAAAAAAGAGTAAAGTCTGGAAAGTTTGGCGTTGCAAATCCCGCTGTGATTTCTGATCACGCAGACGGCCCCGGTTACGGTGGGGGTTGAATTTTTATTTTTTTAAACCAGTAAATTTCTTTTAAATTTAGTAAATTAAGTTAAATGTCTAGTTCTTGTATTATATCTTACTATGTAACATTGTTTGTTTTTGCGGAGCAATATTGCTCTTTTAGAGCAATTAATATGCTTGAATCAATGTTAAAATAGTTAATATTATATACTGGAATGTTTATTAGCTAGTTATTAAGTTTAAATACCTAAATTATTAAATATATTGTTTAATCTTCTATCAGAGATTCTTAGAAACATTATAGATGTAATTTTAGGCTAATTACTGGCTGCAGAATGTACTATAGCTTAGAAAATAATTTAACAATAATTTAATATTAAAAGTAGCCATCTTAAATAAGGAGTAATCAACATGTCCAGGATAACATTTTTAGATAATGCATCGGGAAGTAAAAACACTTGGTGGAGATACCTTTTAACATTTATTTTAACATGGCCGGTGCCTATGGCAGTGACAGCAGTGATTTTTATCCCTGTCTTCATAATTCTTGGATTAATAGCTTTAGCAACTAATACTCTGGACATATCCTATGCAATTGCTTCAAATCCTTTATTTGAGCTGGTATTAACAGGCATATCTGCTGTAATTTCAATTTTATTCCTTTATTTATGCATAGAATTTATCCATAAAAGAAAATTCATATCTATAATTAACACGGTCTCTAAGGTAGATTGGGGAAGAATATTAAAAGGTGCTGGAATATGGTTTGCCATTCTGACAGTTGGGTCACTAATTGAGTTAATAATTCATCCTGGAAGTGTTAAAGTAACTTTTAATCCAAATACATTTATTTTCCTTCTGCTTTTGAGCTTGATGGTATTTCCACTTCAAGCATCTTTTGAAGAGCTGTTTTTCAGGGGATATCTTATGCAGGCAGTAGGGGTACTCACAAAAAAGCCCATAATTCCTTTACTTGTTACATCTGTAATTTTCGCGGCTTTACATTTCTGGAACGGTACAGATATGATTATGAGTGTAGATATAGTGCTCCAGGTATTTATTATTGGAATAACGCTGGGTATAATAACTTTAGGGGAGAACAGGCTGGAAACTGCAATGGGAGTGCACATTGCAAACAATATTTTTGTCTCGGTAGTAGTTAATACTGCAAGTGGTGGATTTGAAGGCCTTCCATCTATATTAACATCATATAGCACACCTAATCCTGTGACAGATGTTCCAGTATTTGTTTTATATGTTTTAGCCTTGATAGGGGTTGTTTTCTGGAATAAAAAAGATATGTTACTCAATATTTTCAGAGATACGGTGGATGTAGAACTGGATAAAATTGAAGTTAAAGAGATTTAATTAACGAACTTAAGAGGTGAATTATGATACAAACTGTAACAACTACTACAACAACAGTTACGACAGAACAGGTAGTTGGATTCTTTGTGGGTGTAATTATTGTTTTGCTAGCTATATGGTTAATTATAAGATATAAAAAGAAAAATCAGGGAATATGAATGGGCGGAAATATGTTAAAAAAATAAGTTAAAATCATCATTAAATGATGTTAACGAATTTTTAGAGAAACTCAGGTATTTTGAAAAATTTTAGAAATAAAATTGATTTAAGTGAACTAAACATTTCTTCTGTAAAATTGTGAACCCAATTTAGTGATCTTACTAGAATAATTTAAAATAGAGGGCGCTCATTGAAAAATGCTTTATATCACATGAATTTAGATAAAAAAGTATCTAATATTGATTTTGCAAGATTATGAAATTATTTTTAATTTATAGATCCCAAAAAGGAAAATTTTAGTGGATTCATTAAATTTCTATTTTTTGGGCTTGTTCCTTATTCTAACTCTAAATACAAATAAATAAGAATATATGATATATTATTCTTAAATTAGGAAAATAGCTATTATTCACCATTAATGGGCGAAAAATATTAATATAAGTGAATATTAACTCAGGATGTATAATTATGCGTCTTGATGATTTAGAAGGAGATATTTAAATGAAAAGAATTACTGTATCTGTGAGCAAAGATGTTGATTTATTTTTCAGAAAATTTGCATCTCAAAAGTTCAAATTTGAAAAAGGCTGGTACAGTGAAGCAATGGAAGATGCTATGAAACTGTGGATAAACCATGTAAAATCTGAAAATAACGAATTATCAGAAAATAACCGTGAATCGTGGTTTAATCAGCAGGTTATACCTGCTGATTTATTGGATCAGATCAGGAATTTTAACAATTCAAAACTTATTGAAGCGGAACATAATGATCTTTCTAAAACACATGTAGCACATATCCAGGTCATGTCAAATGCCCGAAAAATAAAAGGTGTTTCTTCAATATTTCATTTAGATTATATAGAAACAGTTAATAAGTTACTTGAGAAAGGCGTCAATGTGAAATTAATATTAACGGAACCTGTATTAAAGAAAACTATAGAATTATATGGTTCAGAAAATTTAGGATATCTTAAAAAGTTAATTTCAGAAAATCAACTTGAAATATGGGAAATAAAAGAAGATATTAAGGTTGCATTAACAGTTACAGATAAAAATATGACACTTGGATTATTTGTAAATGGAATATACGACACTACTAAACTTTTATTGAGTAAGCATGAAGATGCGCTCCAGTGGGGAGATAACTTATTTAACTACTACTTAAAAAGAGCCCAAAAAGTTGATTTAGACTATTTTGAGGAATTGAAGGAAATATTGTTTCCGGAATTATGAAATCTTTGATTTTACAGGATGTCAAAAATAAATGTTTTTGACAAAAACAAAGGGTTTGCAAGCTGTTAAAAACTCATAATTTTGTCTTCACCACAAGGACAATATTGTTTTAATTAACTTGCTATCAACTGGCGAGATTGTTACAGTTATTTGATTAGTATACCTTTTTATTGCTGAATTATTCACATTTTAATTAATAAAGTAAAAAAATTTTATTTTAAAATAGGAATACCTAAAATATCTTTTTCACACTCAAAAACAGCTTTCGCGATTTGGGCACTTCCAACAGAACCTGATCTTTCTCCAATTCTAACAACAGGTGCAATATGCTCAACTTCTTTTTTAATGGCACCAAATATATCGATTGGTTCCTGCATAGATCCAGTAGAGCCAGTTAATATAATTCCGTCAATATTTTTTGCTATTCCTGCAAGTCCATAGATCTCCATCACGATTGTCATAATCATGGTATCTATAGCAAGTTTTGCTTTCTCATCGCCTTTTAAATAATTTTTAATGATTTCATCCTTTACATGGCTTACTTTTCCATATACATCAGCTATTTTTACAGCTCCTGCACGTGAAAAACATTCATTAGCAGTTCTAACGCCATCATCGATATCTCGAATCATTTTAAGGTCAAGTGGGCCGTGAATAGTTCCCATGGCACCTATACATGCATCCATAGCTCCTCTAATTATCCCATCTTCAATCAACATTGTTACCGTATTAGAACTGATATCTGCTACTATCATATTTTTAAAACCTGTTTTCCGGAACGCGTTATAGCATATACTAACTTTTTCAGAGCTGGCATGATGAGAATAAGCGGCTTTAAAACGTTCATCAAGGCACGTGGTTTCATCGTGAATTCCAGGTATTACAACTGTTGGAATCCCTGAATTTTCGATTTCATCGTAAACTGCTGTTCCGCCGCCTGTTACTTTTCCAGCGCCTTCCATTGATTTAATTCCTCTGTTTTTCACTTTTTCTATGGGGGTTACGGCTGTAAGAGCATCTCCCATAGCATAAGTTATTGCCATGAGGTCAATTGAGTTTAAATCAACTCTTTTTGAGAGTTCTTTTAATGCAGAGACTTTTCCAGCAGATAAATCTTCCCGCAGGATTTTAAAATGAGTAGTTTCGTTATCAAGAATTGTAAAAGAGACGCCTGTAGTCCCATGATCCATTCCAACAAATACCATGGATTCACCTTTATGCAATTATAAAATATCAAATAATTGGTTCTTAAATTTGAAAACAAAAAAGAAGGGGATTATTTTTGTAATCCGCAAAGTTTCCTGAGTTTTGTACCTACTTTTTCAATTTGAAGGTCGTCTTCCATTGCCCTCATTCTCTTGAGCATAGGAGCTCCGGCCTGGTTTTCAAGGGCAAATTCCCTGGTAAATTTACCAGTCTGAATTTCTTTTAAAATCTCTTTCATAGCAGCCCTTGATTCATCGGTTATAACTCTGTCCCTTCTTGTAAGTCCTCCGTATTCTGCGGTGTTACTTACATCGTGCCACATTCCAGCAAAACCTTGTTTGTATATAAGGTCAACTATGAGTTTTAATTCGTGGCATGTTTCAAAGTACGCAATTTCTGGCTGGTATCCAGCATCTACAAGTGTTTGGAAACCTGCTTTTATTAATTCAGTTGCTCCTCCACAGAGTACTGCCTGTTCACCGAATAAATCGGTTTCTGTTTCTTCTTTGAAAGTTGTTTCAAGTACTCCTGCTCTTGTAAGCCCGGATCCTTTGGCCATTGCAAGTGCAATTTCTTTTGCATTTCCGGTAGCGTCTTGTTCGACTGCTACGAGTCCTGGAACTCCGAATCCTTCTTCGTATTCTCTCCTAACTGTTGCGCCAGGTGCTTTTGGAGCTACCATTGTAACGTTAACGTTTTTAGGTGCTTTTATATAATTATAGTGTATGTTGTATCCGTGTGAGAATGAAAGGGTGTTACCTTCTTCTAATCCTTCTGCAATTGCTGTTTCATAAACTGCTTCTTGAATTTCGTCAGGGATTAATATGTGAATTACGTCTGCTTTTAATGCTGCTTCTTCTATGGTTAATACAGTTAGACCATCAGCTTTTGCTTTTTCCCATGATGCTCCACCTTTTCTAAGCCCGACAACAACATCTAATCCACTTTCAGACATGTTTAATGCTTGCGCCCTTCCCTGGCTACCATAACCTATAACTGCTATAGTTTTACCTTTTAAAACGTCTAAATCTACGTCTTTTTCGTAATGTATATTCATTTAGTGCCTCCAAAATCTTTGATTTTGAGGTCGGCAAACGCTTTGCGTTTGGGACATTGGAAATCCTTCAAAATCTTTGATTTTGGGGCAGAAAAAATCTTCGATTTTTTCATGCTTTGATTTCCAAATGTTCGAAAAATCTTTTAGATTTTTCTCAACCTCCGATGACTTCAAATAAACAAAAATTTACCAGTAAAGGTAAAAAATTAATGCCACTACAATATTTGAACCGTGGATTTATAAATTTTATCATGGCATATTTTTGACTCTAAATTAAGCGCTGAAATTAGAAGCTGCGTGCTAAAATGGTAATTCCAAGGAAAATTAAGACAAATGGCAAAATTATATGGCCGTATTTTTTAATTTTATCTCCTAAAATACTGTTTTCCACCAAATTAAAGCTGATATAACACCACAATGCAATCATCACTAAAAATACTGATATTACAACGAGCATCTGTTGAAGGCCTATACTTGCAAATAGGGGAACATAAACTCCAATATTATCCCCGCCGTTTGTAAATGAAACAAGTGCCACTAAAGATGATTTTGAATTTCTAAATTTTGAAAAAAAGCCCTTATTTTCTTCATTTATATTATAATTTGCTGAAATGTCCTTGTTATCCTTTAAATCCTTTAAATTTTTGAGTCCAATAATTATTGGTAATATACCAAGCAGCCCGATCCAGTTAACTGGAATAACTAATTTTAAAAAGTAGCTTAATGCACTTATTGCAATTAAAGCCATAACTCCAAGGTACTGGCCTAAAACAATCTGTCTGGCCGTAAATTCTTTATTTGAAAAGAATATCATTAAAACAAAGAGATCATCAAGATTAGTTGCTATAAACATTGCAACGGCTGTAAAAATTAGAAAAATGAGTTCTATCATAATCACACGTTAAAATAAAAAGGGGGGGGGGAGGTGGTACTAAATAGTTTTAATACCTCTGGACATTGCGGTAGGCCCTGTTCTTGCGATTTCTTTAATTCCGAAACCTTTTACAAGGTCGATAAGAGCGTCAATTTTATCTGATGCCCCTGTCATCTCTATGGTAAGAGTTTCAGGGCTCACATCAATTACACGCCCTCTAAAGATATTTACATATTGAACAACTTCGGCCCTTATTTTTTCTGTTGGTGAATGAACTTTAATCAGGCAAAGCTCTCTTTTAACAGTATTTTCAGGCTCCAGATCTCTTACTTTAATGACGTCTATAATTTTGTTCAACTGTTTTGTAATCTGTTCCAGGACTTTTCCATCGCCTTTTGCAATTATGGTCATTCGAGCAATTTCCTCTTGCTCTGAAGTTCCAACTGTGATACTTTCTATGTTAAATCCTCTTCTTGTAAAGAGTCCTGCAACTCTCTGGAGCACACCGGGCTTATGAAGTACAAGTGCGCTTATAATATGGGTTCTTTGATCGTCCATCTTAATCACCTGCCCTCTCTTTAGCTGTTTCACGATATGGTACATCTTCAGAGTTGTTAGACTCGGTTTTGTACTCCCCAACTATTTCAGTGAGGCCGCATCCTGGTGGTACCATTGGGAGGATTTCATCTGGATCAATTGTAACGTCGATAAGTGTTGGTTCGCCGGAGTTTATTGCACTGGACAGTACCTCACGAAGTTCGCCAGGCCTTTCTACACGGTCTGCAGCGACTCCAAATGCTTCTGCGAGTTTAACAAAGTCAGGAGACTCTCCTAAGTGGGTATGTGATAACCTTTTCTCGTAGAACAGATTTTGCCACTGGGCAACCATTCCTAAATATCTGTTATCTAAAACACAGATTACAACTGGAATATCATATTCTTTTACGGTTGCGAGTTCCTGTGATACCATTAAGAACCCGCCATCTCCACAGACAGCTACAACATCACTTTCAGGCATTGCAACTTTTGCACCTATTGCAGCAGGGAATCCGAATCCCATAGTTCCAAGCCCTCCAGATGATAGGAATGTTTTAGGTTTTCTGGATGTGAAGTAGTGAGCCATCCACATCTGGTTCTGCCCAACATCTGTTGTCACAATTGTATCATCGTCTACAGCTTCTGCTATCTCTTTTATAACCTGCTGTGGTTTTAATGGTGTGTCATCAAATGACATTTTAGGCATGCATGTTTGTTTGAAGTTTTTAACACGATTTACCCATTCCATGCTTTTATTGCTCATTTTGTTTTGAGAAATAGCTCTTATGAGGTTTGATAAAATGATCTTTGCATCACCGACAATTGGAATGTCTACATCTACATTTTTCCCTATTTCTGCAGGGTCAATGTCTATGTGGATTATTTTGGCATTTTTAGCAAATTCACTAATTTTTCCTGTGGTCCTGTCTGAGAACCTGCATCCAACAGCAATCAGACAATCGCATTTATCTACTGCAAAATTAGCAGGTAATCTGCCGTGCATTCCAAGCATTCCAAGGGAAAGGTCATGATCTTCAGGAAAAGATCCTTTACCAAGAAGTGAAGTTGTTACAGGAGCTCCAACTAATTCTGAAAGCTTTAAAAGCTCTTCAGATGAATTTGATATGATAACTCCACCACCTGCAAGTATAACTGGTTTTTTGGCGCTTCCAATTAAGCTCGCTGCCCTCTTTATCTGTAAAGGGTGGCCTTTTCTTGTTGGTTTGTATCCGGGTAAAGTGATTTTGACATCATTTTCAAAATCTAATTCCTGTTCCTGGACATCTTTTGGTAGATCTAGAACTACTGGTCCAGGTCTTCCGGTCCCTGCTATATAAAATGCTGATTTAACCATTTCAGGAATTTCTTTTGAAGTTATAGGTTGGAAATTATGTTTAGTAATAGGCATTGTCATTCCAATCGTATCTACTTCCTGGAACGCGTCGTTACCAATGAGTCCTGTTGGAACCTGTCCTGCAATAGCGACGATGGGGGATGAGTCCATATAAGCGGTTGCTATCCCTGTCACGAGATTTGTTGCTCCAGGACCTGATGTTGCAATACAAACACCCACTTTTCCAGATGCCCTTGCATATCCATCTGCAGCGTGAGCTGCGCATTGTTCGTGTCTTACTAAAATGTGTCTTAGGTCAGAATCGTAGATCATATCGTATAGGGGAAGTAACTGCCCTCCCGGATATCCAAATACAACATCTACTCCCTGATTTTCCAGTGATTTAAGTAGTGCTTCTCCGCCTCTCATTATTAAACACCTGTAAAATTTATGTATATTATTGGCTAGTTTTCATATTTATTTATTCTGAGATATATTAATGTTCATATAATCTCTTGGGTTAGCTGAAATTATCATGATTCCAGCACACTTAATATTTAAAATTAAATTAATATTACATGGGATATTTTTACCCGATAAATTTTGATTCAAAAATAATATTTAGTGGCAGAATATATGCTATAAATTTATTTTTTATTATTAATTGGGCGTTTTTATGCATTTAATCAGGTAAATATCTCATTTATAAGCTTTGATTGCTATAGAATTTCTTCAAAAGTTTGATATATAAAATAAATTAGATACCTGTCTTATCTGAAATTGTTGCTATCATTGATTACTAAGAACTGTTTCTATAGCACCGCGCAGTTCACTATCAACAAATGGTTTTACTAGATAGCCAAAAGGCCCTGTTATTTTTGCTCTTTTAAGTGTTTGGTTATCAGAATGCGCTGTAAGATATATTATTGGAATATCAAAATTTTCACGTATTCGTTCAGCAGTCTCTATCCCGTCAATTTCTCCTTTAAGTACAATATCCATCAACACCAGATCTGGTTGGGATTTTTCAACTTCTTCGATAGCTTTTTCTCCAGAAGATACGACAGCAAGCACGCCGTAACCAAGACGTTCCACTTTATCCTGTATATCCAGCGCCACGATGCTTTCATCTTCAACTATCAATATATTTACCATTATTCAGCTCCTCTTTATAAATGATGTCTTTGAATTAAATTAATTCATGTTACCTATTTTACATGTAACTGCACAATTACTTTTGGCCATATAATATTTAGTTATAGTGTCACCTGTAGTGGTGTTTGCTGTTATTACATATAACCGGAAATAATTTTAATATCTTTAATAGTTTATCTATTATAATAATAAACCATTTCATAAGGATTTAAGAGTTTATAAAAATTTTCAGGGGTTATATTTTTATTGAACTTGTCCCTTACCTGTAAATTAGGGTTTAAACTTAAAATAAATATAATAAGGAGTATTTTACATGTCTCGAATAACATTTTTAGATAATGCATCAGGAGGTAAAAACAACTGGTGGAGATATCTTTCGACGATTATTTTAACATGGGGTGGAGGAAAGATATTTGCAATAATGCTCCCTATTTTTATGTCTGCTATCTTTTATTTAATGTTAAACGAATTTAATTCCGCATCTCAGATAAATTCAGTTATTTCAAACCCATTATTCATCCTCTTAAAGATAGGTATTGGGGAAATAATCTTATTTTTAATTTTCTATATTTGTATACGGTTTATACATAAAAGAAAACTTATATCTCTGGTGAATACGCGCTCCACCATTAGCTGGAGTAGAATTTTAAAAGGGGCAGTAATATGGTTTACAATCCTGGTATTTGTTGGTATTTTATCTTTAATGTCTCCTCATTCAGGTGCTAAAGTAACTTTTAATCCAAATTCCTTTATTATACTGCTGATTTTAAGTTTAATAATATTTCCTATCCAGGCATCATTTGAGGAATTATTTTTCAGAGGATATTTAATGCAAGGATTAGGTTTATTAACAAAAAAACCTGTAATTCCTCTTTTAATCACTTCGATTGTCTTTGCTATTCCTCATTATTTCAATATTTATTACATAAATGGTGCAAGTACTTTGATAGGCATAGATTGGGCAGTTCAGGCATTTATTATTGGAATAGCGCTAGGCATAATAGTTTTGGGGGAAAACAGGCTGGAAACTGCAATTGGAGTTCACACAATAAATAATCTATTTGGGACAGTAGTGATTTACGATACTTCAACAGGCCTATTTGGTAATTTACCCGCCATAATAACAGTAACATCACAGGGGACACCAAATATCATTGGTGGAGCTTTAATGTCTGTATTATTCCTTTTAGTGCTTTTAACAGTTGTTTTCTGGAATAAATGGGAGAAAATGTACAATATATTCAAAACAGAAAGGAACGACACATTATTTTAAACAGTTTCAAATTTCAATAATTTTTTCTTTAAACCGCTATAAAAAATCAAAAGTTTATATTCTAAAATTTTTCTAAAAAATAAGAAAAAAAGAAGAAATTATTTATTTTTGGTAGTTAAACCGGCAAAACTTTGTTACCATATAAATCGTTTAATACCTCTGCTAGACCTAAGTATACACCAATTGCACCGCATAATACTCCTTCCCAACCTGATATAAATGCTATTGTAAGATTTCCAGTTAAGGTATAAGCAGTTAATAAGAAGAACAGTATGGCCAGGGTTAGGAAAAAAGATTGTACAACACGGCTTAATTTAAGTGTTCCTATAAAGATTCCTACTGTAAATAGTCCCCATATGAGATAAAATATTGCAATTGAATTCGTGTCTGGAGCTATTCCCCATCCTAGTTTTGCAAATATTAATATCAATATATCCGAAATCCAGTATATTCCGTATAGTCCAAATGCGACAGTTCCAAAGGTGTTACCATTTTTATATTCCATTGCACTAACAATTACTAGGGTTATACCTCCATAAACTATGCCCAAAGTAAATATCATACTGTTTAACCCATAAAGACCAGCGACATAGAAACCATAAAAAATAATCGTCAACCCTACTGCTATGAATCCTAAAGGCGCAGGATTTGCAGGGGTATGTTTTGATAATTTTTTTCCATCTATAGTTATAGTTGCAAATTCATCTTCTACCATTTTTTTCACCTCCATATAATTTTATTTGCATTGATAATCGATTTTAATTATTCTAATATTATTATTTTCTATTAAAACTAAATAGAAAAACTTATATTATCATTGCAACAATAATTTGGTATATTTTTCTAAAATATTACACTTAAGACACTTTTACTTAATCCTCCTAAAATATAAAGCCACTAATACCTCATCGATGATTAGACCAGATTTAATGATGCAATGATACATTAACGCAAAGATTTATCAATATTTATAGGTTGAAATCCCTTGAATATAGAAATGAGCATAATAAATTCATTATTATTTTTTGAATTTAAAAATAAAAATTAACAAAAATACTTTAAATTGTTTAATTAACAAACGATAATTTATAAAAATAAATGTGAAAACTACTTAAATTTGTATAAAAAAGAGGAGATTATTCTATGAAGATTCTTGTAGTAGGTACAGGGGCGAGGGAACACGCTATTTGTAAGGCAGTAGAAGGAAATGCAGAATTATA
>JAEYQZ010000116.1 GCA_023409695.1 Methanobacteriota archaeon
CCATGTGAGTGACCTGAAATCTGTAAACTGAATCTTCCTGTTGTTGCACTGATATCTGCAAAGTCAGGTTCATGTGCAAGCAGTATCGCAGGTTCCGAGGAGGTTAATTTATCCATAACCAGATCCAAGCGGTGTTTACTTAATGTGACGCTGTCAACACCAGCTAAATGTAACATAGCATCGCCGCGTTTTAAAGTATAAACATCATTACTAATATCTATTATACTGCTCTCTTCCAGCACATTACGAATTTTAGCAGCTCCAAGCCAGTGATCGTGGTTTCCAAGGACTGCTAGCGATATATCTTTAGGATGTAGTTTCTTAAGACAATCTGTTAAATCATCTACAAGATGATCTATTGCATAAGATACAAAATCGCCAGTTATAGCTACAGTATCTGGATTTTGTTGATTAACAAGATCCATAACTCCACTTAACCTTTCTGTTGATATCCACTGACCTAAATGAATATCAGTAATATGTGCAATGCGGTAACCATCAAAAGAAGGGTCAAGTCCCGGAATTGTTATTTCAACAGGTACTATTTCAAAATGACACGAATCAAATTCATGCATTCCCATTTTTTCCATGGACTTTGACATTACATGCTGCAATTTTTCCCGTATTTTAAAATCTTTTAAGTCATTTGAGGAGGTATCTTTCATTATTAGTTTCTCCGGGATAATAGTAATATTAGATATGTAAAATAAAATTTATATAATTAATTTATAGTGAATAACATTATTTATTAGACTTATAATTTTGGGTAATTATGTTGCAAAAATTATAAACTTTGGCACCTACGAATCACCAAAAAACTCTAATTTTTAAAGATTTAAACCATAAAACATTGATTATTCACTATAAATTCTCAAATTCTTTAATCTTCCAAGAGACTCATTAGATATGTCCACATTTCAATTTCTTCCCTTGCTATAAAGTCTTCGCTGCGGTATTTTGATTCTTCACTTCCAAATGGATAATATTCCTTGTTAAAATATGCAGTTAAATATAAATCTCCTGATTTAAAATCTAATTCTTCTTCAACACGATCTTCAAGTTTGTTTATTGATTCTTCATCGATATTAGTAATTTTATAAGTCACATAGTACTTTTTGGGATCATCTGAAACTCCATAATTAACAACTTTAACTTTCATCTTTAATCTCCATCTTTTAAAAAATCACTAATTACCTGTTCTGCTATCTTTATCTCGCTTGATCCCACATGTCCAAGTATTGAATCATATAAAAAGAGTTCAGATCCTGGTATTGATTCTGAAAGTGGTATTACATCAGTATCAGGTGGGAAATATTGATCCTGATTTATTCCAATAACAAGTGTTTTGGCCTTTATTTTATGTAATTCTTCACTTACATCATATATCATAGTAGCTTCATTTTGCCATATGATATTATTTGCATCAGAATTAGCTCCTTCTAATTCCATTTCATGAATTGATTCAAGAACTTCTTCATTTGAAGAATTTTTATAGTAAGCTGGTGAAAAACCAAATAAATAAAGCATCATCATCGCATTTTGAGGCCCAGTTATGGGTTTATGTTCATATTTACCATCTAAATAATCTGGATCATTTTTAATGTAATTGTTCATTATAGTAGATAATGCATAATTTTGACCTTTTGATGAAGAGCTTGTAGTGAGAGGTATGATAAAATCCATAAAATCAGGGTATTTTATAGCCCATTGGAGTGCAAGAAAACCTCCCATTGAAGTACCAATAATGCCTTTCAGATGTTTAATATTTAATTTTTGAGTTAAAAGGGTATATGCTGCATCTACCATATCTTCTACGGTATATTTGGGAAATAGGTGTCCCATGCCTGATGTTGATGGTGATGAGGATCCAGGATTCCCAAGAGATGTAGGACAGATTACATAATAATCATCGGTATCCATAACTTTTCCAGGACCTAAAACATCTTTTACACGTTTTACAGATGAGTAATCTCCAGAAGAGCCGTGCAGATAAACTATTCCATTGGTGATATTTCCATCATCATCCAGCTTTTTGGTTCCAAATGTAGCATATTCTATGTTTAATTCAGGTAAAACTTCACCAGATTTAAATTTAAAGTTCTCTATTGATTCATATTTTGGTTCTAACATGTTATTCCCATTAAAAATTAAGTTTGAATTTTTATAAAAATAGTGTTTTGTGATTACAGTATTGTATTATCATAGAAACTCCACTCTATGAGTTTTCAAGATTTGAACTTTATTTGATTATTTAATATATTATAGAACAGCCACTATTTTATTTTTTCTAAAGCGCATCAAAAGTTGTACACTTTTAGATTTAGATTTAATCAATTGTATATTATACTTAAATTGAATTCTTATCTTGGTTTTATAAAATAAGCTAGAATAAGGGGGTGTAAATTAACTATAATTAACTTATATTGCCTTTATTTAGTTAAATAATAAAAATATAAATATTGAAGGAAACTTACTATCTAATAAATTAAATATTCTATTAAATGGGAATTATTAATGTTTAGTTTGTTTGTCTAAAGAATATTAGAAACAATTTTTTCTACAGGTCTTGTGAACTCTTCTCCGCATTTATTACATCTAAACACTAAGACCTGATTGTATTCATCAAGGCCAATAATGCCTAATTTCCTGGTATCACATCTTGGACAATGAGTAATTTCAAAATTGTTTCCAATATCTGTGTTTACCATAATATTACCCCTTTAATTATCCTTATTTCTCCATACTTGCCCTAGGTCTTACTAACTTTAAATTAGTAATCATATTGGGCTTATTTATATTATCTGTTAGAGCAGTAGTATATTCTTTTCCATGGATTATAATCATGTGTACTAGTTCCATAATCACTACTCATGAAAATTTTAAAATATCGCTTTAAACATAATAATCTATTTTCTTATCTAATAACCAAATTAAGAGATTATATTTAATAATATTTAATATCAAACTTAATTTGTGGCATCATATGCTCTATAAACAATTTTAAAGAATTTATAAATAATTTTTTAAACAAAATATTTATATATAATTGAGGGAATAATTATTATAATAACAAAATTTAACTAAAATATTGGTAGTTCTAAAATTAAGATTTAAGCTAATATTAAAAGGAATAATTTATATTAAGACATTAAATCTATTTAAATTTAATAATAAGATTATAGGGGCAATAAAATGAATAAATCTAAAAATGCACAGGATTTTTTCTTATCTGATGAAACCACTGCATTACTTGATTCATGGATATCTGAGTCAAATAATTACAGTGATGATGAACTGCACGATGCTTACTCCAAAGCAGTGATCAATGCAGCTGAAAAAGTGAGCCCATCTGTAGTAAAAGTAAATGTAAAAAAAGAATTAAAAAAGAAAAAATGCAAAAATGTTCCTAATGGAACTCAAGCTGGAGGTTCAGGTTTTATTTTTACATCAGATGGTTTTATACTCACAAACAGCCATGTAGTACACAACTGCAGTGAGGTTGAAGTAGTTCTTTCAGATGGTGAAATTTTCCCAGCATATATCATTGGTGATGACCCCCATACAGATTTAGCTGTTATTAAAATTGATAGTAGTGGCCTTGTACCAGTTCAAACAGGTAATTCACAGAATTTAAAAGTAGGTCAATTGGTAATAGCCATAGGTAACCCCTACAGCTTTCAATGTACCGTAACATCTGGTGTTGTAAGTGCAATGGGACGTTCCTTAAGGACAAAAACTGGAAGATTAGTTGATGATGTTATCCAGACTGACGCGGCGCTGAATCCAGGTAACTCAGGAGGTCCGCTTGTTAATTCACGTGGAGAAGTTATCGGAGTTAATACTGCACTTATTTTGCCGGCTCAGGGAATATGTTTTGCTATTCCAATCAATGTAGCTAAACTTGTTGCAGCACAGCTGGTACGAGATGGTAAAATTAAACGGGGCTATATTGGAGTTTCATGTAGAAATATAACATTAAAGGATTCTGCTGTAAAAATGTACAATTTAGATTCAGATTTAGGAGTAAAGGTAATGGATATATCTGATGGTCCTTCTAAAAAAGCAGGACTGAATAAAGACGATATTATAATAGCATTTAATGACAGGCCAGTAAAAGAAGTAGATGACCTGCACAAATACCTTACAGAAGATAAAATTGATGTTGAATCTAAATTAACGGTAATTAGAGGATCTAAAAAAATTGTTTTAGATATTGTTCCAACGGAACTTAAGTTTTAAAATGAGTTAATAAACATGATCATATCCTATTTTAGGTTAAACTAGATTAGTATTTAGAACAAAAGATTTTAGCTCTAATAAACATATTTGGTATTATTTAAGGCGCTAATGCGGAAACTTTTACAAGTAGAGTTAAGATATTGCAAATAATTAACATTTTAAGTATTTTACTTTCTAAAGTGATGTAATGATGTCTAAAATAATAATAACGAAAAATAACATTTTTAATGGATAAAAGACAAAATTATAATTGAATGTATGGAAATGTAGCTGGATAAAAAAATATCCATTTGCTGAAAATGAAAAAGAGGAGAAAGCGCATGGTATCTGCAAAGTTTTATGAAAAATTAATGAAAATATCTAAGGTAATGGAAGAAGAAGGAGATGGAATCAGTTATATCCGAAATGAAGCTGATAACTACACCATTGGAACGAGGAAATACAGCGAAAAAATTGCAAAGTACCTCGATGAAACAGTTGGAACATGGGAAGGTAGCGAAGCTCATGTGAAAAAAAAGAAATCGAGAGGAAACAAACAGGAAAAACCAAAAAAGGTCGGTTACCTCTGGAAAATCCCAATAACTGAAAGTTAATTATTAAATATTCCAAAAATCAACTTAAAGGGTTGAAATTGAAATACTACTCCTAAACTAAATAAATCTAATTTCTAATCCCTAAATACAGATTTTATTATGAATAAGAACTTCAAATAGAATTAAAAAATATAATTATCAAAGTTTCGAGACAAACCTTTATTTCAAAATTATTCAAGAGATTTAGAATCTCTAATTACATTTATTCTCTTTTAATCTAGAACTTTTTATTTGTAATCTACTTTTTCTATATAATTTATTTATTTTAAATTAACTTAAAAAAGTTTTAAAGCCGTTCAAGCTATCAATTTAAATATAATCTCTAAAGTATTAGAAATTATTTGTTAACAATAAAAACACGTTTCATCATTTTGAACTAAAGTGTACTTCATATGAACTATAACATTTTAGAATTAATTACTATTAAATAGTTGTATTATAAAATTAATTGGGAGGCATAGATAGAGTTGACATGAAGGTGGTTTGAAGTGCCACTATGCCTCCCTTAATATAAATTAGTAATAAGATATATAATCCTTTTGTTTAATTAAAGGTTTAAATATCCAAATTTTGTACAAAGACGCTTTTATATATCTAAAAAGCATCTATAAAAGATAATGATCTACTAAAAAATCAAAAAGAAAAATTATAAAAAATTAAGATTTGTTTACATTTAAATATTTACTGAAAACGGTCTGGAAAAACTTAGAAACTATTCCTTTACTTGACAAGTCATTTTCAAGGCTGTATTTACCAATAACTCTTGAAGCAAGGCTTAAAATTAATTTAGATGTATTTGATTTTGGATTTTTTTCTAAAATCGAATTTCCTGATGCAGATGCCATGTTTAATTCTTTGTCTTCTGGAATAATTGCAATTATAGGTATATTAAGGATAGTCTGGATTTCATCAGGTGTTAAAAATTCTTTACCACTTCGCTCTTTGTTAATAACCACTCCAA
This sequence comes from Methanobacteriota archaeon, assembly GCA_023409695.1. Taxonomy (GTDB): domain Archaea; phylum Methanobacteriota; class Methanobacteria; order Methanobacteriales; family Methanobacteriaceae; genus Methanobacterium_D. The sequence continues at coordinate 5,794 of JAEYQZ010000116.1, forward strand.
GTATGTCCATTCCAATTTTCTCTGCAACGATTTTTGTCTTCAGAGCGTCACTTAAAGAAGTAATTTCCGGAGTTGTAACAAGAACCATTTCATTTGAAACCTGTAATGCTGCCAGCGCATCTCTTTCAAGCCCACCAGGTGCATCTATCAAAAGTATATCTATATCTTCGGTGAGTGTTTCCAAAACTTCTTCAAGTCTTTCTAACTTCATGTCTTTAAGACCATAAAGTGAGAGTCCTGCAGGAACAATTTTTACTCCACCGGGGCCTTCATATATGGCATTATGTATCATATCTCTTCCAGCCAGGACATCTTGTAAGGTCACTGGTTGATTTTCTAAACCAAGAATTAATTCTAAATTAGCCATTGCAACATCTAAATCTAGGACTACAACTTCTTCTCCTTGAAGAGATAGGGCTATTCCAAGATTTGCTGCTATGGTTGTTTTTCCAACCCCTCCTTTTCCTGAAGCCACAACTATTACTCTCGCCATTTTTCCACCTAACATTGGATTAATAATCTTATATAACTACTTGTACTCACAACCATTTATCGATGATAAAGATTAATGTGCCCAGTTTCACAATAATAATAATGAAAATAAACTTATTAACACACAAATTAAAAATAAATCAAAGAAATATTAATAATTATGTAGGAGATGGTTGCTTGAGGATAGAAAAACATCAAAAATTCATGAATGAAGCAATTATAGAGGCAAAAAAGAGCTTGAAAGAAGGTGGAATTCCAATTGGTGCAGTTTTAGTAGAAAATGATAAGATAATTGGCAGGGGGCATAACAGATTACTGCAGAATGACTCTTCAATTTTGCATGGGGAAATGGACTGCATTGAAAATGCAGGAAAATTAAAAGGCGAAGATTACAAACACTGCACACTTTACACCACTTTATCTCCCTGTGAAATGTGTTCTGGAGCTATATTGCTTTATAAAATCCCAAAGGTCATAATGGGAGAAAATAAGACACTTAAGGGCCCTGAAGATTATCTAAAAGAAAACGGTGTTGAATTAACTAATTTAGATTTAAAGGAATGTAAAGTTATTATGAATGAATTCATTAAGAGAAACCCTGAAATATGGGATGCAGAAATAGATAGGGTAATTTAAGTTTCAAAATATCTTAATTTCATAATATGCCATATAGACTCCTATAAATAACAATAACTATTTATTTTATATTATTTCTTTCAACTCAGGCATAAATATAATATATTTTAATATCAAAGCCATAATCATGAATAAAAAGATATGGGCCTTGATAGTTATTGTCTTAGTTGCAGCAACTGCATATGGAACCTATAATTACATTGTAACTTCACATGAAACCATTGTAGTCGGATATCTACCAAGTGATCATGATTCCGCATTATTTGTAGCAAATGCAAAGAATATGTTTGAAAAAGAAGGATTAATAGTCAGTTTAGTTCCTTTTAGATCAGGTCCAGATCTTATTAATGCAGCCAAGTTAGGTAAAATAGACATTGGCTACTGTGGAATTTCTCCTGTAACCCTGGCCATAGATAATGGAACCGCTATAAAAATCGTTGCATCTGTAAATCAAGAAGGAAGCGGAATTGTTGTAGGAAATAATACCAATATAACTAACATATCCGATTTAAAAGGTAAAAACATAGCAATACCTAAAGTAAACTCTGTACAGGATGTTTTATTGAGTTACTGGCTGTCCCAATATAATATTAGCAGGAATGAAGTAAATATAACTGAATCAGAAGTACCATTTATGCCAAGATCTCTACTGTTTAAAAAGTTTGATGGGTATGTAGCATGGGAGCCCTACGTATCTGTAGCAAGCATTGAAGGCGATGGAAAGATACTTTCATATTCAGATAATGATAGCTGGAAAAATTTCCCGTGTTGTGTTGTTATAGCTACAGACAGCTTTATAAGCGATCAACCTGATGCTTTAAGAAAATTTTTGAAGGTACATGAAGAAGCAACTAACTATGTAAATTCACATAAGGATGAAACCGCGTTGATTGTATCCCAAAAACTGGGCACAAGCGTTCAAATTGAAGAAGAATCATTAAAAAATGTTGCCTTCAATATACCGTCTTCTAATGAATTTAAGAAAAATGTTTTTAAGTTTATAGATATTCAAAAACAGTTAGGCTATATAAAAAGTAACACTTCAAACGTATCATATTTTAATTTTGAATTTTGGCCTAAATCATCTGAATTTTAAGCTAAAATTTTTTTACGCCCATTTTTTAATCAGTATGTAAAATTTAGCAGAATATACTTAAATTTTTTTGTCTATGCTCAATCTAAAAGATTATTAGAGCAGTCCTTCTCTATATTTAGTAAAGGAGTCCAAATCCATTAAATACTCTTCATCTTCATCATAATCTTTATTTTCTTTTGTAAATACAGAAAATATAAGGATTAACACGCTCATAGCTATGCCCAATATGAAAGCATTTTGAAATCCGTTTAGTAGGATTCCAACAGGGGCGCTGAACTGAAATGCACCAGTAGAAGGGACCCCTATTAGATCACTAACTTCATTACTTATTGTGGTGACAAATATTTCGTTAAAAACAACAATTCCCATTACTAGACCCATATATCTGGCCGTATTTAAAAGACTGGAAACAGAACCTATTTTTTCTTTAGGGCTGTGGCTCATTACAGTTTTGTTGTTTGCCGGAGTAAACATACCTTCTGAAAGCGCCCTTATTCCCAGGGCAGCAAATATAAACAGTATGCCTACTGTTTGATTCAGGCGATATAATAAAATAATAGCCATAATAAGAGCTATACATGCAACAATAGTTGGTATACGGGATCCAAAGTTATCTGAAATATATCCAGATAAAGGTCCGACGAATATAACTACAAGAGATGGAATTAAAATTATAAGACCTGCAAAGTCTGAAGAATAACCC
>JAEYQZ010000143.1 GCA_023409695.1 Methanobacteriota archaeon
TTAGTTTTGCACGAAAAACAACTTTTACACCCTTTAAAATTTAGATCATAAAGATTTATTAGTTCAGTTTCAGCCCCCTGAGATTCCGCCCCTTCAAGAGATTTCTTAAGTAAAGTTGCAGTATTCCATTTTTTCCTCGGACTTCCATTAAATGCAATTACCCTCATATTATACCCCCATTTGAAATGAAATTAATAACCTAACCATCTAACCTTTTGTTTTAGCTCTGCATCTAATCGAGGGCGTGGCTCTGGAACTTCATCAGGATATCCCAAAGGTGTTACTGCAACGATTTCTTTGTCAGGAGAAATATCTAAAATACTACGTAAGCTATTCTCATCATGGAGAGGTCCTGTCATCCAGCATGTGCCAAGTCCTAGATTAGTAGCTGCGAGTACTAAATTTTCCATGGCAGCACTCGTACTTTCAAGATTCGCTTTCATCACATTATGTTTCTCATTTGCTCTAGTGAGCACTACTATAACTACAGGAGCTCCACCATAATGGGCTGCAAACTTTACAAACTCATCATCGAAAGTTTCCTCTGATTCATACATCATTTTTTCCACAACGGTCTTGAAACTATTGCCCAATGGTTTAAGCAGCTCTCCAGATACAACAATGAACTCCCACGGCTGCCAGTTCATTGCAGATGGTGCCCAATTAGCAGCGTCCAGTATCTTCAAAATATCTTCTTTATCTACTGATTGGGCCTTATATCTTCGAACAGATCTCCTGTTTTTAACCAGATCAAAAAATTCCATATTAAGTTAACTCCTTTTTAACTAAATTCTACATTTGGATTTACATAACGCCCTCGTTTTTTTGTGGCATTGCCGTATTGAATAGCTTTTGTAGGGCAGCGGTTGATACATGCGCTGCAGTGGCTGCATTTATCATTAATCCATTCTGGTTTTCCAGATGAAAGTTGTATTGTCTCAGAAGGGCATATTTCTTCACATAAGCCACAGCTGGTACAGGCATTAGTAGCATAAAATTTTTTAGTCTTACGGTAAATTCCATATATTCTATATGCAAGCGGAGTCAATATAGAAAGACCGCGATTGGAGACAAAATCCCCTTTTTTATCAGATTCCAAAAGCCCAGCTATTTTTTCTATTTGCTTTTCTGCACTGTCAAGAGTTATGTTCTGTTTTTCGTTATCGGGTACATCATACATTATAACATAATTACTTGGCATTTCAACTGAAAAAGCACTATTTAACTCAAGATTATTCTGTTTAAGTAGATTTGCCAGCATTTTATCTGCACTTCCAATGGATCCACCACATGTGATAACAGTATAAATAAAAGGATTTGCACTGCTTTCTATTACTAACTGGCCTATAAATTCAGCTGCAATGGTTGGTACTCCATAAAAATAAACTGGAAACACAATACCTATCTTTTCGCCTTCTGCTACTTCATATTTAAAACGTTTTTTCTTTAATGCACCAGCCATATCAATAAGTTCTTCTCCATCAGCCTCATGCAGCTTTTGGGCAACATACAATGAATTTCCAGTGCCTGAAAAATAAAAAATCATATAATTTCCTCCATAACTCGATTCATTCTTTAAAGCGTCTGATTAGTTTAAGTGAAATTATTTTCCCATTATTTGATTATAAGTTATGATTTTATAGGCATTATGTAAATTTTATAATTTACTACATTTTCGTTTTAAGCGAAAATTGGAAATTATTTTATATAATTTACGACATTTTTATTCCTTTCAGGAGCTTTATTATTGAAAGAATCCTTATAGCCAAAGCAAAGTGCATAATAAGGTTCATAATCTTCAGGCAGGTTAAATTTTGCGACATTTTCCGGATTTTCAAAGAAAAATTTAACAAGACCAATCCAGCAGGACCCAATATCAAGACTTTCTGCAGCAATTAACATATTTTGAATCGCTGCACAGCAATCAACAAGTGGAGATACCGCATCTTTTTTTCCCGAAACCACTATGACAGTTGGAGCATTGTAAAAAAGGTGTAGATTCTCAGCCCTTCCCATTTTAGCCATCCAGTCAACTGGCGATTCTGCCATTAACTTTTTAGATTCCACACTCATTTCGTCAATTAATTCCTTATTCTGTATAACTGTAAAATGCCATGGTTGATCATTATGCCCGGTTGGAGCATATATCGCTGATTCCAGAATCATATCAAGTTCTTCATTCTTAATTTGCTCACTGCCGTATTTCCTAATACTTCTTCTATTTTTAATAGTTTCTAAAACTTCGTTCAATTTATCACTACCTAAATTTTAGTTAATATATCCCTTAATCTGCATTTATTCACATATAAAGCTATTTTATTTTAAAATAATAATTATTAAACGAATATATCCTATTTAAAGGTTTTAAAACCTATTTTTAAAATAAAAATTTTATTGTTTTTAAACCCAATTCATACAATTACACAACTAATTCCAAAGCCATTAATGCCTATAATTTCTCCCAAACTATATAATGGACAAATTTTTTATTATTAAAAACTTCCGGAGGTGTTGTAAGTACTAAATCATCATTTTCAAAGCTATAAAATCTATCTAAAGGTTTTCCAATCCAGTTTGGAATAAAACTCATTTCAACATGGTGAATAATTTTATCATCTAAAATTTCATATTTACCAGAATATCCTATGAATCCTTCTGAAATAGATGATTTTTCACTTTCATCCATATTAATCTCATTTTTAACTGATAAATTAGACCTATCAGCTCTAGATATCATTCCAGACATATATCCACTTTTACCATACATTAGAAACCCTTTAGGGTTCTCTCCAAAAGGATAAAACACATCCCCATCTTTTGATCTTGATTCAAACGATTTCAATTTCCAGGTACCGGTTATTTCAGATTTCATTTTAACAAATCCATTCTCTGTTCAAAAATTCACATAAAGCGGCTGAATCCATTTTATATTATGAATTCCATAGTCATTTAAACTTCTATCCACTTCGTATCCAGAATTTCACCCGTAAAGCTAGTACATAATCCTATTTCAGTCGCGTTAACCAGTTTACATTCTAAAGCCAGGGGAAATTCCTTAATATATGGGGCGTCTACAAGTTCACTTTTAACAGGAGTTAAGCCGCTTGCGGTGAATTTATCTTCGTGTTTTCTACATTCTATTCTTAAATCATCTATTTCATCAATATAAGTCTGAGAGGGGATGTTTACAGTAAAAGCTTCCTTATCTAAAATATTTTTATGCGTACTGGTTGTTTCTTTTAAAGAAATCGAAATATGTTGAGGATCGGAGCATGACATCTCTCCCAATATAGCATTCATGGCATTTGGATTGCCTTCTTCATCATAAGTTCCAATTATAAAAATTGGAGTTGCGTATCTACTTCTTTTCATATTATCACCATAAAATTAATGTTAAAATCCTGAAAAGTCCAGTTTATCGACATATTTCAAGATTTTAGTTACAAGATAATAATTGAGCAGCATACTGAATGGTTTACCTCCCTTTTTCATTATTCTGCGTCAATCATTTCGCCGTATTCTATTTCCAGCTGTCCACCTTTAGGGCCGCAGCACCAGTGTGGTAAATCAAATTCCACCAGCATAATTTCACCCCCACTTTTTGTAGTATTGGTTATCCGATATATACTATTTATAATTATCGGTTTACCAATATCGAATATACGATAAATAGAAAAAATTATTTAATTGAACACCAAATATACCAGCATGAAATGCTGTGAAATGAAAGGCTATTTAACATACCTCATACTATGGATTATAGGTAAAAATAGCATGAACGGGGCTGAAATTGGCAGAGAATTGGAAAAACGGAGAGGTACGAAACCAAGTCCCGGCACGATATATCCTGCACTTAAGGAATTGAAAAAAAAAGGCATGATTGAAATTGACGAAAATAAAAATTATTCTTTAACTCCAGAAGGTAAAAAAGAATTAAAATCATCCTGTAAGTTTTTCTGCAATATATTTTACGACATGGAAGAAATGTCTGATTTTTGCGAATGAATCAAAATTAATCTTTTATTTTTAAAAATATAATTATTTAAAAAGATTATTTCAAAATGATTTCGCCTTTAAAACCGTTACGGCGCCAATAATTAATTTAGAAGTATAATCCCTTCCTTTTCAACAACTTCAATTACAGCCGCCTGGCCTTCAATAAAATCAAAAAATGTTAATTAAAGAGACTGTGTTCTACCATCAACTAATAGGATGAACATTTAACTCTATTAAAAGCCTGTCCCTTTCCTTTTTAAGTTGTCCTAATAATTCCTCATCGCAATTTTCTTTTTTCTCCAAATATGCAAGGGTCATGGTTATAGCTTCAAGATAAGCTTCGTTTGGATTTACAGACATGTCAAAACTCCTCTTAATATTTAATTTAAGACTAAAATTATATAGTTAATTGAATTATTTAAAAATTGCTAACAAGAATAAATAAACCACATACATAACTACAATTAAAAAATTAACTCATTTTAAATTTATATTTAAAATTATACGTATTAATCAGTTCGATTATTAAATTTATTTTCAGCCTCATTTTTTAGAGCCCTATTCATCATCTCAAAACCAGATTCTGTATCTTTTAGTAGTCCTGGGAAAAATGGAACAAATAATC
>JAEYQZ010000173.1 GCA_023409695.1 Methanobacteriota archaeon
TAACTCACACTTAAGGATGCATGTAGAGCTAAAACTCCAATGAGCCAGTTTACAGAACCACCATATATTATACCAATTAAAATAAATGCATCTGCAAACCTATCCGCAGTTGAATCCAGAATACCTCCAAATGGTGTTGCACTAGCATGGTTTCTTGCAACTGCTCCATCAATTACATCAGCCAGACCGCTGATAAGTATAAAAACTCCACCCAGCAATAAATCGCCGCGTGCAAACATATATGCAGATAAAAGACTTATTAAAAGTCCTATTATAGTGAGGATATTTGGATTTATTTTTATTCTTTTTGCAATTGGGTCTATGAATAATTTAAGCTGTGGTCGTAATCTATTAAGCATACTGGTTACTTATTTAATTCCTAAAGATAAAAGTTTGGATAATCAATATAGCTATAAAATTAGATGAATTCCAAATTACATAAAATATACAATATAATTTAAATTATTTCAATTTTATTTAGACAAACGGATGATTAAATGAAAATACTCAAAATTAATGCAAATAATCCAGAAAAAGACAAAATTAAAGCCGCAGTTAGCGTTTTAAAAAGAGCAGGTACAGTAGTTTACCCCACAGATACTGTTTACGGTATTGGGGCAAATATATTTGACGCAAAAGCCGTTCAAAAAGTATATCAAGTTAAAAAAAGGTCTCCCTTAAAACCAATATCTACATGTGTTTCCAAGATTGAAGATATACATAAAATAGCACATATGGATGAGGATACTGAAAAAATGATTGAAAAAATTCTTCCAGGTCCATTTACAGTAATTTTGAAAAAAAAAGAGAGTGTCCCTTCTATACTTACTTCAGGCGGAGAAAAAATTGGGGTAAGAATTCCAGATAGTAAAGTTTGTATGGAACTTGCAAGTGCATTTCCAATAACAACGACGAGCGCTAATATTTCAGGGGAAAAGATTCCAGAATCATTAGATGGTATTTTAAAGCAGCTTGATGGAGGCGTTGATTTAATTTTAGATGCAGGAGTATGCAAACATGGAATTCACTCCACAGTTATTGATATGACTGATTCACCTAAAATTGTAAGAAAAGGTGCAGTTATGCCCGATCTTAATTAATAATTGATTAAACCTAAAAATTGCGCCCCCGTAATTAGATATTCTTTTATATCCTCGTAAGCGTTTAAACTAGCCATTGTCCATAAAAATAAACCCAAAAAAATACATGCAGTTAATTTGGTTTTTGAACTTGAACTTAGCATACATTTGTTTATGATTTTTACATTAATTATTATTATCGAATGGATATTTTAAATATAAAAATAAGATATTATGTTCAAGAATATTCCTTTTGAAGAGAGTTATACCAGCCTTCAGGTGTTCCCCCATTCAATTTCGGCATTATATAACTTTTAAATAGAGTTCCAATTAAAACTTTGAACATACCCCTGTGTTTAAACAGATATTTCGGTCGTGTATAAAATTTAAGATATGCTTTATTCATTTTTCTTTCGACTAATTTCTTAGTTAACCCCAATTTTTCATAGTCTACAACAGAATCAAGGACAGTATATTTATTCCAATCTTCCGTACCAAGGAGCCCCTTTTGTTTTAGTTCATAATAGATAGGAGTTCCTGGAAATGGAGTAAGTATTGAAAATTGACTGTAATCTGGGTCAAGCTTTATTGAAAAATCAATGGTCTGGTCCATTTCCTGGGCTGTTTCGCCAGGATAACCCAGTATAAATGAGCCCAAAACATTAATATCAACATTTTTAGCTGCTTTAATAGCATCTTCAGCTTGTTTTAGTGTAATTCCCTTCCCCATAAGATCTAAAACACGCTGCGAACCTGATTCAATTCCACAGTACAATGTATTCATACCTGCCATTTTTAGACACTCCAAAATATCTTGATTTACAGTATCTACCCTTGAAGAAGTTACAAAACTTATATCAAGGCCCCTATTTTTGATTTCAGTGGCCACTGCCCTGGCCCTTCGTTTATTTAACATGAATATATCATCTAAAAACGCTATGTCATTGACCCCATATTTATAAACGAGCTCTTCCAGTTCATCCACAACATTCTCAGGGCTGCGGCTCCTGAATTTTTTACCCATAATAAGTGATGAAGAACAGTAATTACAATTAAATACACATCCCCTACTTGTTATCATTCCTCCAGCCTGGCTTTGAGATGTTTTATACTCTTTAAAAGGTATAAGGTGCCTTGCTGGAAATGGTAAGTTATCAAGATCCTTTATTAACGGCCTTGGGGGTGTTGCACTAATTTTAGCGTTATCCCTGTAAACTATTCCCTTAACATTAGAAAAGTTTTTAAACTCGTTCTTTTTGTACTCCTCAGCAACTTCGGTTAGGGTTTCTTCACCTTCACCTACAACAACAACATCTAAGGCATCTTCAGCTTTTAAAGTCCCTTCGGGTGTGAAAGTAGGATGAGGGCCGCCTATTACAGTTAAAGTGTTTGGTAAAAGTCCTTTAATGGCTTTAACATATTTTAAAGCATTTTTTATCGTAGCTGTGGTGGCAGTAACTCCAACAACCACAGGATCAATCTTTGAGGCTAAGCTTGCCATTTTCAAGGATCCCACCTGATAAAGATCATCATCAAGTATTTTGACAGACATTGAAGCTTTTTCAAGTGCCGCCGCCAGATACATGAGGTTCAAAGGTGGAATTCTAAGACCCAAACCATTAGTTACATGGCCTTTATCTAATGGATTTATAAGTAAAATTTCTGCTTTACTCATGTTTTCTGGTCTCCATTTTTAATATCAAATTTTCATGATGACTCTCATGAGCTTCAATGGAAATTCTATCTTTAAGGGTTTCCCACTCTTTCTGATTATTTATACAACCTGGATCTGGGGCTAAAATGTCATCAAAGTAGTTGTATGCTCTAGCTCTGCAGCCACCACAGATATGTCTAGAATCACATTCTCCACAGTGCCCATTAAGTATCTCTTTGTCTCTGAGCTGATGTAAAACGTTATTATTCACCCATATATCCTCAAAATTGTCATTCATTAAATTGCCCAGTTTAACTTCATCGTCATGAGGGAAAAATACACATGGATAAATATCTCCATTTGGTTCGATACTCATATAAAATCGTCCGGCTCCACATCCCCCTATAAATTCTGCAAGCTGCATTAATGCAGGGTTGGTATATTCAGGGTTATAAAAATGAGTAGGTATCATAGCTGAGTCTTCCGAAATCATCGACTCTGCTACAGAAGCATATTGCGGAGCTGTTGATAGAATTTGCATTTCACCATTATTATTTTCAGCATAAGCTGCCTTAAGCAGTTCTGATCTATCCTTTGGAGAGAGATCCATATCTACAATTTCAGTTCCATTTCCAGTTGGTATGAAATTATACAGCATAAACCAGTTTGTACCCAAATCCCTTACAAAATCAATCATTTCAGGAATTTCATCCATGTTATATTCAGTTACAGTTGTCGCCACTTCAACAAAAATACCTGCATCCACAAAATTCTCAACAGCTGAAACTGCCCTTTCCCATGCACCATTAACTCTTCTAAATGAATCATGAGTCTTTGAATTAGTTCCATCCAGGCTTATCTGAATAAATTCCAGCCCAACATCAATAAATTCATTTGCTTTCTTTTTGTCAGCGAGAGTATAACCATTGGTAGCCATAGCAGCACACATTCCCTTATTTTCAGTGTGTCTTATAAAATCAAGAATATGGGGATGAATTGTTGGCTCGCCGCCAGAAAAAGCTATAGAAGTTACTCCAGATTTTGCCATGGAATTTAAACCATTGATAATATCTTCAGATGATAGTTCATTTTTACTTCGTTTACCTGCACTCTCATAACAATGAATACATCTCATATTACATGCTTTTGTAATATTCCAGACTATTTGAAACGGTGCTCCCGGAACAAAAGGCCTTTTAACACCAAATAGAGCAATTCCTTTAAGTACACTTGCAAGTCCCCTTATCCAGTATTCATCATTCATGACTTTCTTAAGTTCATCTTCAGAAGTACCAAAACCAGTAGCACCTTTTTTAACTATATAACCCACAAGTTTAGACATTAACTTACATTTATAGCAAGCATCTTCTTCTTTTTCTAAATAAAGCTTTAAAGCACTTTCTAATCTTATGGCTTCATCTTTTTCACAGTAAGTTAAAGTTCTCTGAAGTAAATATTTGGCCAGTGGATTATCAGTAATCCTTTTAAAAGTCCCAATCATATCTCCGACATTTAATTCATTTTCTTCAGACGGGTTCCTAATAATACCCCCTTCACATTATTCAAAATTAAAAATTAATCCTCAACTAAATGTCTTAAATAACTCAAACTCAAAGTTTAATATAGTAATACATTTGTTTAAGATTGTATATATAATTTTTTATAAGTAACCAAATATTCACCGCGAAAATCATTCCATTGTGTCCAATAATTACGTAATTAACTAAATTCAAAAAAATAATGCGCATAACACAATTTTACAAGATTTTAATCCATTAAAACATGTATTAAATTTAAAATATACCCACCAAAATTATTTTTATTATGATATGCAAACAATTTAATGATGAAAATCAATTCACGTACAAATTGAAAATCTCTTAAATTACATAATTTAAACTTAATTTTGACCACTAAACCAGTATGAGGTATTAACAGTGAATACATTATCTGATATACAAAAAAACGGTAAAATACCATTAGCATGCCCAATAGACTCCATAATCGGGGGCGGCATTGAAAAAGGAAGTATTACTCAATTTTATGGCCCTCCAGGGTCGGGGAAAACCAATATAGCATTGAAGATGCTTGTTCAATGTGCGAAAAATGGAAAAAAAGCAGTCTTTATTGATACAGAGGGTGGACTTTCCATTGAAAGGATGAAACAGATTACTGGAGATCAATTTGATGAGATAGCAGGAAACATAATAGTTCTTGAACCTACCACTTTTGAAGAACAGGATGAAGCAATTAAAAAGATAGAATACAGCCTAAAATCTGGAGAAGAAAATATAGATCTAATAATTCTAGATTCTGCAGTTGCACTATACAGGTTAAAAGATGGAGGCCAAACTGAGATCAATAGAGATCTTAGCAAACAAATGGGACTTCTTTCAATGATTGCAAGGAAATATGATATCGCAGTAGTTGTAACAAATCATATATACTCCATTTTCGATGAAGAAGGAGTAATAGAGCCAGTGGGTGGAACTATTTTAAAATACTGGAGTAAAATTATAATTGAACTTGTAAAGGATGAAAATGGCGAAAGATTTGCCATACTGAAAAGACATAGAAGCAAACCAGATGGACTCAAAGTCAAATTTGAAATTGTTAATGAGGGATTAAGATAAAATAAAAGGATGATAGCATGGTAAAAGTTAAAACTGGAACCTTGCCTTTTCCGGTGCCTATTTGTATTACAGGCACAATGATAAATGGTAAAGCCAATTATGCAACTTATGGATCATTTGGACTCCTATCACCCAGACCTGAGATCTATATCTACATTGGTTCTCAAGGATCGCGCTATACAAATACTGGCATAAAAGAGAATGGATACTTCAGCGTGAACATACCCTCAGAGGAGCAAATGCAAAAAACTGATTATGTAGGACTTGTTTCAGGACGTAATACAGATAAGTCCACCATATTTAACTCGTTTTTTGGCTCTGTAGACCAGGCACCAATGATAGAAGAATGTCCTGTAAACATGCTCTGTAAGCTTGTTAAAACAGCAGATCTTCCAAATCGAGAGATATTTTTTGGGGAAGTACTGGAATCCTACGTGAATGAAGAATGCCTGACCGAGGGGATACTTGACTTTGAGAAGATTAATCCATTGTTATTTACAATGAAAGGGCCAGGAAATGCGTCATACTGGAAACTAGGGGAAATTGCTGGTGCTGCATACAAAGAAGGAAAAAGCATCCTAAAAACCAAATAAACAGCGTGCTAAGAGTACTAAATGATATTTTCTGAATTTAACCAGATAGTTAACTGTACAAATATGTTCTTTATTCCAAATTAAGCTAATATTTATGAATATAGAAAACCTATAATTTTAAATAGGAGTTTTTAAAAACGATAATGTATAATTTAAGAGTTCTTTTGAATTTATAAGTTTACATTTTATCATTTTAAATGTGTTGTGAGAATTTATGATTTCACCGAAAAAATATGCAAGAGCCGCAAAAAGACTGCCGAAAGGCTTTAAAACGGTAAATGAGTTCTTTAACTACGTCTATCATGATGAAGAAATGATATGGATGGGTCAAAATACGAACCATCTCCATGAAGAAAATGATATCATGTATTCAATGCTTGATAGCGTTAAGAATAAAGATTACTGCAAATACCCCCCACCAGAAGGGTTCCCTGAGCTTAAAGATTTAATTCTTAAAGATTTAGATCTAACCGAAGGGCACGATATCTTTGTATCTGCGGGAGGTACAGAATCACTTTACCTCTGTATGAACGATATACTTGAATCTACTGATAACGTTATAACCTGCGATCCAGGATATCTTATTATAGATAACTTTGCAAGTAGATTTGCAGATCATGTAACTTCAATTCCAATATACAACGAGGAATGTGGTTATAAAATGACCCCAGAACTCGTAAGGAAAAATATGGATGAGAATACAAAACTTGTATCTCTTATAGATCCTCTTAACCCACTTGGAACCTGTTACACCAAAGAAGAGATCAAAGAATTTGCAGATATGGCCATTGATAATGACCTGTATTTGCTCCATGACATAACATACAGAGATTTTGCAAGGGAACACCATCTGGCAGCAAAATATGCTCCAGAACATACTATAACCACTTACAGTTTCTCTAAGATATATGGAATGGCAGGGTTACGTATAGGGGCTTTCATAAGTACTCCTGAAATTGTAGCTTCTGCTAAAAGTATAGTTATAAACGACCTTGGAACAAATGTGGTTGCTCAAATGGGTGCTCTTGCAGCACTTAAGTCCAAGTCCACATGGCTTGACCGTATTAGAGACACCACAAGAGGAAACCAGAAGATTATCAAAAAGGCTGTTGACAATGTTGAAGGTGCATTTTTACCAGTGTACCCTTCAGATGGAAACATGTTCGTAATTGACCTGTATGAAACAGGTGTTGAACCAATTGATGTCGCAGAATTCCTGCTTGAGAGAAAAATCTTTGCAAGGGAAGGTAATTACACAAGTAAATTATTTGGTCACAGGTATTTGAGAGTAAGCTTTTCAATACCTAGAGCTGGCGTTGAAAAATTTGCAGTCGATTTCCAGGATGCAGTAGAAGCTCTAAGAACTAAATAATTCCCTACTTTTTTATTTTAATTTTATTAAGTTTAAAGTAAAATTTATTGTTTTTATATTTTTAGTTTCATTAATGCATTAATTTACTACTTAAGCCGCCAGCGGCATTATAAATAATAAATAAAATAAGTATATCCCTTAAAATGATATAAACGTAATTTATAAATTTTAAGCTATTATTTACTAAAAACTCCATCAAGCCACATCATAACAGCAGCATTCATCAAACTCAAATTTGTAATCTGGCAGTGAGATTCTGCTCCTTCTTTTTCTGTAAACATGCGAAGTGCTTTAGAACCTGAGACTCCTTCATAAAATCGTTGAGTCTGGAAAATTGCTTCATCTCCCTCACCTTCACCCACAAGGGCAAGAGTAGGACATGTAATTTTATCTAAATCACCAGTTATATTAAATTTTTTAACTTTCTCTAAAGCTTCAGCAACTGTTTTTGTCCCATAGCGCCTTGTAAAAGTTTCCACAGCCCATTTAATAAATGGATTCTCTGAGAATAGTTCTTCATAATCTTTTTCTTTTATCTTAGCTAGTTTTTCAATATATTCAAAACCTTCATAATAACGGCTGATGTCGATAATAGGCGAATCAACAACACACGCCTTAATTCGTTTTTCATATATCACAGCTCTTGATGCAAAATAACCCCCAAGACTAAAACCTACCAGTGCAAGACGTTCTTCATCAACATCATCACGCAAAAGCGCATAATCCACAACAGCTTTTACAGGCAATTCATAATCTGGCCGAAATGGCTTTTCTGGGTACATATGGATAGGTCCAACCTGTCCTGGCCCTTCAAAAAGCAGCACATTGTAACCTCTGGCAACTGCACCTGCGCCTAAATAAAAATAAAGTTCTTCAGCAGTACCATCAAAACCACTCATAATAAGAAGAGTTGGCCTCTTTTTTGAATCATCGTGCGGCTTAATGAAATAACCTGGCAGTTTCATATCTTCAAATTGTATTTCAATTAGTTCACACAGGGCTTCAAAAAATTTTGCAGCCTTTTGGAAGCATCCTTTGCTTTTTTCCCAGTTTTCGCGGCGGGAAGGTTCGCTGAAGAACCCAAAATATTCGGCTGCACGATAGTACATGGATGCCCTTAAATAAGAATCACGAGCACTTATTATCTCATCTCTTTCACTGAATACGTCTGCTTCTTCCTCAATCATTCTCGCAGTTGCATTCCATTCATCAACCCAGCTTACCACATCACCATCTTTTATCATTTTTGCAGTTGAAAGGCATTCCCCAATGGAAGCGCCGCCGTAGTAATGTAAACCCATAGATCTCATTAACTGAAAGTCAAATCCTTCATTTTCAAAAAAGTTCAGCCTTAAACTCATCTTTTTAACTTTTACCATTATTTTACCCCAATATTATTAATAATAATTAAGTTAATCCTATTCTTATTTTATTGATTGAAGTTAATGAATTTAAGTTCTATTTGCAATCACAAAGTTTAAGAGTACTAAGATCTATTAAATGACTAAAATGAAAGCAGTACTACTTCGAGTTGGAATTGATAAGGGATGTGGCGGAGCATTATCACCCATCTTTAAGAATGGCACATTTGAATACATTCCAATTCCAGAATCTGATCTTGAGACTCGTGAAACAAGGACGTATCAAAATACTGCAGGAAGAACAAATAGGCCACTATCTGATTTTTTGCCCAGTAAAATCTGTCAAAATAAAATGCATTTTGATCCTGAATTTGAGACTTTCACCTATGGAGACCATTCATCTAAGCGAAAATCACTACTTAAATTGGATAAAAATGATCTATTAGTATTTTATGCAGGACTTATTCCATATCAAAATGATAAGCATCCTAACGCACTTTATATCATTGGCTATTTCATTGTTAAGAATGTTGTAGACTTTAATGAGTTATCTGAAGAAGAAAAATCTAAATTTTGTAATTTGTACTCTAATAACTCTCATGTTAAATGCAATGATTTAAATGATTTAGTAATCGTTGAAGGGGACAAAAACAAAAGTCGATTACTGGATAAAGCTATTCTTATCAGTAAACCCCAATTAAACAAAATAGGGAGATCTTATCATGCAGTTTCTCCAGAAATGGAAAAACTTCTTGGAATAAAAGGATCGATCCAAAGAAGTATACCGCCACGCATAATTAGAGACCCGAAATGCATTGAAAACTTGAAAACGTTGCTAAAAATTTAAAAATACCAAAAAATTACGTTTTTTCAGGATTTAATGCTCCTTTTAAGGTTAATACTAAAGCAGTGCCTATAAGGATTACACCTATATAATCTCCCCAAGTATACTGCCCTAAACCAAAAATCTGGTACAGATCTATCGCTATCACTATTACAAACAAAATCGATGCTATCATATTCCTGTTCACTATATCACCAAATTATTTTATGATTATGTATTAAAATGAGCTGATTATTATATAAAGATTTAGAAAAATGAAGCTAAAATTGTCCAAATTAATCAATAATTTAAAAGAAGATATAACTCTTAAAATAAAAAAATAATCTGGAATTTAACTTTCCAGATAATAATATTCCCCTTTTTCCTTCTGTTCACGGTCAAGATAACTTCCAAATTTATTGACACGCGGGCGTTTAGTTTCTTTATCCCTTCTAAAGGTTATTCCAACATTAGATAAGAATTTATTCATTGCTGAGCGAAGATCCATTGGTGATGTGGCATGACCTTCAATTCCCGGTTCACCGTAAAAGACCATTGCCCTGTCAGATATATAATCTATAAAGACTATGTCGTGATCTACAATGATTGATGCTGCATGACGGCTTTCAATTATTTTCTGTATAGCCCTTGCAGCTCTTAACCTCTGTTCAACATCTAAAAACGCTGTTGGTTCGTCGAAAAGATAAATATCAGCATCTTTTGCAAGTGTAGCTGCAACAGCAAGACGCTGGAGCTCACCACCACTTAAATCTTTGACTGTTTTATCCATAATTTCCTCAAGCATAAATGGCTTTATGATTTCAGTTTTAAACAGATTAGTTCCATAAGTAGGGGCTGTAGTCATCAAGAATTCCTGAACTGTTCCATCAAAATCAGACGCTAAATACTGAGGTTTATAAGCTATTGAAACTTTTTTCTTTATTTTTCCTTCATCGGGTTTTGTCACCGCTGCAAGTATTTTTGCAAATGTTGTTTTACCAATACCATTGGGACCAAATGCAGTTACAATTTCATTATGCTGAATTTCCCCTTCTTCAGCTTCAATTGAAAATCCATCGTAAGACTTTTTAAGTGCAGTATACTCTGCAAGGGTCTCAGCTTCAACTATTTCAGCTGGAGGTCTTACCTCAAAGATTATTGGTTGTCTTCTAATCCTTACATTTTCCTCTTTTAAAAATCCTCCAATGTAAGCATTTATTCCGACCCTAACTCCCCTCATCTGCGCTACCACACCATATGCTCCAGGATGTCCATATAATATGTGTACATAATCAGACATGGCATCAAGTGCAGCTAAATCGTGTTCTATGACCATTACAGATTTTCCTTCTTCTGCAAGCTCCCTTATAACTTTTACTGCATTTAATCTCTGCCTAACATCAAGCCATGATGTTGGTTCATCAAAATAATAGAAATCTGCGTCCTTTAAGGCAGCTGCTGCTATTGCTATTCGTTGAAGTTCTCCACCACTGAGCTTGGAAATATCTCTGTCTAATATCTGATCTATTTCAAGGGTTTTAGATACTTCAGCTAATTTGTTTCTTTCATCAACATGCCTGAGAAGATTTCCAACTTCTCCTTTTACTACTTTCGACAGCATATCTACCATCTGAGGTTTGTGAGAAGTTTTTACATTTCCTTCAGCTAATTTCTTAAAATAAGATTGGAGCTGGGAACCTTTGAAATAATTTATTATCTCTTCCCATTCAGGTTCTGCTTCATAATCACCTAAATTAGGCTTTAATTCTCCAGAAAGTATTTTTATAATTGTTGATTTTCCTATACCATTTGGACCTAAAATTCCCACTACGGATCCTTCTTTTATATTAGGGAGTCCAAATAATTCAAACTGGTTCTGACCGTATCTGTGTATCGGTTCTTCCAAAGCTTCAGGAAGATTTATAATATTTACTGCACCTAAATAACATCTTTTTGTACATATTCCGCACCCCTGACATAATTCCTCTGAAAATACTGCTTTTTTAGTTTTAGGATCAATGGTTATGGTGTCTTCTTCCATTCTAACCCCCGGACAGTACTCAATACATACATAGTTGCATTTTTTAGGCTGACATCGATCATGATCTAATATTGCAATTCTTGTCAATCTATCACCAAAATTAGTTTATTATTAATTAACAATCAGATTTTACCTTAAACGAAGATATTATCCCTGCTTTCAACTGAAACAATAAATTTTCGAATCAACTGCTCAAAAATCCTACGGATTTTTGGCACCCCGGAAATCTCGGATTTTCGAGGGCTTTTTTAGAAAAAAGGATTGACCAAAAAACTCTTAATAATCAAGTTTTATCTTAAATCAAACTATCATTCCCATATTTCAACTGAAACAATAAATTTTCTAATTACTATTTTTATAAAGATAATATATAAAAATTTGCAGTGCAAATTAAAATCAATATTTGCAGTTTAATGACTGTTCTTATTCATAATTTAGGATCAAATTTATAATAAAAATAGCATAGAAAGTATGCAATGCTAAAAATAAAAAAAGGTTAAAGTAAAAAAAGAAAATTACATTTTTACTCTTGTTTTGACAGCTAACTCAATGTCTGATGCTTTAACAGTTTTTCTTCCAGCGTGTTTTGCAAGTTTAACAGCTTCTGAAGCTATTTCTTCGCCCATTTCTTCCAATACTTTTGTCAATTCGTCCCTTGCATCATCACTTATTCTTTGAGCACCAGCATTTTTTATGATTCTTCCAACTGGAGCAATTGGTAATTCAGTCATATATATCACCTCATTCTTTTATTAGTACTCCATAGTATTTAAATTTGTCGATTTTATTGAGTTTGAATAATTCTTATTTGAATTGTGACTAGAATTAAATCCATAATCAAAGACGTGCAGTAACTCACTTTCAGTTTTTGATGAGGATTGTAAAAAAAAACTAATATCATATTTGAAAATCATGGATAATTTCAAGGTCAAAATGAACTTCAAAACAAAGGTTTCATCTAGAAAAAAAAGTGCAGATAAGGTTTTTTAAGTAATAATTTCTAAAAAATATATCTTATTACTAATTTAAGGAGTAGAACTTAATCATTTTAAAAATAGGAATGATAATATCACATTTAGTACACATTTAGTGTATATAATGGATGTATTTAATACTAATTATTTACAAAATAATATTAGATATTACCCCAATAAATATTGATAAAACTGAAAATACGGTATACATCTTATGGAACTTTTACTCCCAAATATTCTTTCAAAAAGGGAATCAAATATAGAGCATAAAGGATAATAAAACAATATTTCTCCATTACTAGCATAGAATTAAAAAATTAAACGTCTAAAAGTTTTATATGGAATATATAATACTCAAAATAAGCCATTTAAGTAAAAAGGATTAATTAAATTTATTAACAATAAAATAGATTAGGAGGAAATAATATGGGAATCAATCTTATGAGTGATGTTTTTGAGGAAGGAGATATAATACCAACCAGACATACATGCGATGATGTAAATATTTCACCCCCTCTTCGATGGGATTCGTTACCAGAACGCACCATGAGTTTTGCTATTTTATGTGAAGATCCAGATGCGCCCCTTGGAACATGGACCCACTGGATTATTTTTAACATACCTCCAGATGTCATGGAACTTTCTGCAGAACTAGAAAAAAAAGAGCATCTTGAAAGAGGCATGACACAGGGAATAAATGACTTTGGATACGCAGGTTATGGAGGTCCATGCCCTCCCGAAGGCGAAGAACACAGATATTTCTTTAGAATTTATGCACTGGATACAACTTTAAATCCAGATCCTGCAGTTAAAAGAGAAGAGTTTTTGAGAGCTTTAAACGAAAATGTTCTGGATGAAGGGCAATTAATGGGAAAATATGGAAGATAATATAATTAAAAGCCTTTTATATTTATTTTGAGCTTAATTCATTAATTATAGTTACTTTTAAAGTAATTATGAACTAATTCTAAATTCAAATCATTCAATTAGTATCCAATAACTATTTTTATATGGATTGAAAATTAAATTCAAATAGACAAATAATATCAATCTATAAAAGAGGCATTTTTATGATGAGTTTACAAATATGGATTTTAATAGCTGCTATATGTTTTATTGGAGAATTGATAACCGCCGGATTTTTCATTTTGTGGTTTGGAGTTGGAGCATCAGTAGCTGCAGTTCTCAGCTACCTTGGATTTTCTGAAACCACCCAGTTTATTGCATTCATTTTGGTATCCATAATTCTTCTTGCCCTCTCAAGACCTTTTGCTAAAAAAATTACGCAAGGCATGCCAATTAAAAAAGCAACTTCAGACAGGTTAATAGGTGAAAAAGGAGTGGTAATTGAAGATATATCCCTAAAAAATGGAGGAGTTGTAAGAATTAGTGGAGATACATGGAGAGCAGTATCTGATCATGAAATAAAAGAAGGAAGCTCCGTTCTAGTTGAAAAAATAGAAGGTGTAAAACTCGTTGTTAAACCAGCAGCATAAACCTGAAAATCCTTCACAGTTTAATTTTTTGTAAAATAATTATTGTCAAAATTGAAATTTTGACACAGCAAAAACGTAGTTTTTGCATGCCGTCGAAAAATCTACGATTTTTCGGGCAGCAAAATTTTTAATTTTGCATGTTTTAAATTGTTAGAATTTACCTTATCATGAAATTAATAGACCCTGATCAAAAGATTAATAAGTAATAATCCCGCATTTTAACATGATAGTAGCATACGCTTAAAAAAATAGAAAGGAGAGTTAAAATGGATTTATTTTTGGCAATTTTAATTATTCTGGTCTTACTGGTTGTGGCATTTAAAGGTGTCAAAATTTTAAGGCCTTATGAGAAAGGAGTAGTTGAAAGACTCGGTAAATACAGCAGGACTGTTGAAAGCGGGCTTATAATAATTATTCCATTTGTAGAAACTATTAGAAAAGTGGATTTAAGAGAACAGGTCGTAGATGTTCCTCCACAAGAGGTTATAACCAAAGATAACACTGTTGTTGTCGTGGACTGTGTAATATTTTATGAAGTTGTAGATCCATTTAATGCGGTTTATAATGTCGTTAATTTTTATCAGGCTATTACTAAACTAGCACAAACCAATTTAAGGAATATAATTGGTGATTTAGAACTTGATCAAACACTTACTTCTCGTGAGCAAATAAATTCACAGTTAAGAGAAGTTTTAGATCTTGCAACCGACAAATGGGGTACACGAGTAGTTCGTGTTGAAATTCAGAAAATTGAACCTCCAAAAGACATTGTGGAAGCCATGTCCAAGCAGATGAAAGCTGAAAGGATGAAAAGAGCTGCAATTCTTGAAGCTGAAGGGTATAAACAATCTGAAATTAAAAAAGCAGAAGGGGATAAGCAGGCAGCTATTCTTGAAGCTGAAGGTAAAGCTGAAGCCATAATGAAAGTTGCAGATGCAGATAAATATCAGGAAATCGCCATTGCAG
The DNA here is from genome assembly GCA_023409695.1 of Methanobacteriota archaeon. Classification (GTDB taxonomy): domain Archaea; phylum Methanobacteriota; class Methanobacteria; order Methanobacteriales; family Methanobacteriaceae; genus Methanobacterium_D. The sequence continues at coordinate 14,993 of JAEYQZ010000173.1, forward strand.
AGGGTGAATCAAAGGCAATACTTACAGTATACAGTGCAATACATGAAGGAAACCCTACAAACGACCTTCTGGCCATTAAATACATGGAAGCGCTTGAAAAAGTTGCAGATGGAAAAGCAACTAAAATATTCCTGCCTCTTGAAACTTCAGGAGTTTTAGGGTCAATAGCTGGTATTTCTGAACTCTTTAAAGAAAAAGAGAAAGAAGATAAAGAAATACAACCCATGAAAGTAAAAGTAAAAACAGATATTTAAATTTAAATTTTTTCAATTCAGGATAATCATTTATCCTGTCATTTTTTTTATTTAATTTTATTTAGAACATTAAACTGCGGTGGAAGAGGCCTTAATCTAGCTGGAGCGCCTATTGCAAGATAAAACGGCGGAATATCTCGAGTTACAATTGCACCTGCTGCAACCATAGCTCCTTCTCCAACTTCAACACCTGATAAAAATGTTGAATTCGCCCCAATTGAAGCACCATGCCTTATAACAGGACCTTTAAGTTCATAGTCAACTCTTATAGGATATCTATCATTAGTAAAACAGGCACATGGGCCAATAAAGACATGATCTTCTATTATTGTATCTGTAGGTACGTAAACATTTGATTGAATACTAACATTGCTCCCTATTCTGCAGTTTCCCTCAATAACTGCATTGGTTCCAACCAGAACATTGTTACCTATAGCTGTTTTTTCTCGGATTAAAACATTATGTCCTGTTTTAAAATTATTTCCAATCTTAACATCATTGTATATCACTGTATTTGAACGGATGACTGAATTTTTGCCAATTACTGGAGATTTACTTCCTCGCTTATAATTTACTCCAATTGTTGCGCTGTTTCGATTTCCAAAATGTTCATTTGGACTGGGAGACCCTAAAAAAAAGCTTTTCAAGCCTCTTTTCTCCCCCCATAAATCTTTAAATATTGGCATGATTTTCCTCCTTACTACTGAAATAATGATGTTTCAGTTGTAAATTTACACCCGCAATTCAGTTTTATTTACGTTTAAACATGTTCGCAGACCATTTAGCTCAAATTATACAAAAAATCAGATGATTTAAATATAAAGCTTAAAAACGCGTATATTTAAAAAAACAGCTGCGTTTTGTTTTTCTGTATTAAATAGGACAGGTAAATTAAGATAAAATTATTGAAGTGTCAGAATAAATGATATGCTGAAAATTTTTGGTTCTAAGACCTGCAATCTTTAGGGAATTAAATATTTATCATAACTATTATATAAATATATAATAAATAATTTTTATTACATGATTAAATGGTTAATAGTATGATAATTATTTAAAAAAGCAGGTAAATACAGATTTAAGCTGTTAAAATCCATACATTTATTTTATTTCAATTAAAAATCTATTAATAAGCTTTTGTATCAATTATATATCTTCAAACTAGATAATTTTCAATTTATAGATTTGAATGCTGCTTTTAACAGATTAATTCTTACATATATAACATAGCAGTGCATTAAATAAGTTAAACAAAATTAGCTGGATATATTTAAACTAAGAGAATTTCTAAAAATGCTCAAAATGGATATATGATATAAATTTTATGATAATTAATAACATTAAAACAGGTTTAAAGACTGTGTTTTTTAATATAAACGTCTGAAATCATTAATTATAAATCATTCGAAAAATGAGAAATAATCATACTCATATCGAAATGAGGTTAATAGAAATTCTCTTAAGATTACACATACACTACTGGAGGGTAAGCTTGAAATTCGAAAAAGAAGACATAATAAATAGGATATGCAGAATAAGGGAAGAAATAGGCCATGAAAATGTGAAACCTGCCATTAAAGATATAATATTTGATGAAAATAGCGGCGTTATGGGCATTATAGCGGCAGATAGGCCTGAAAAATCTGTAGTAATAGGAAAAGGAGGATGGGTTGTTGGAAAACTTAAAGAAGAGTTAGGTATTAATTCCATCCATGTAGAAGCTTATCCAGATATCTTACTTAGAGAATATAAAATGAAATTGACACTTGAAAAATTAGGTGAGATACTAAAAACTGTAAAATTAGCAGACCCTGCTCCACTTGAAAATTTATATCACCTCTTAAACCAGAGAATAGAAAATATAAACGATTTTGATTCTGTTTTAGAAAATTGGAATGCTGAAGAGTCTGAAAATAATAGGGCAGTTGTGGCACTATCTGGAGGAGTAGACAGCAGTTTTTCACTTATTGTAACTAAGCTTATGGGATTTAACCCCATTGCAGTTACTGTTAACCCCGGAAATATAATTCTTCCAAGATATTTCCAGAAGAACGTAGAAGCTCTAAGTGCTAAACTTAATGTAAAACATGTATATGTAAATGTTGAAATGGATGATATAATTAAGGACTCTCTTGAAGGTAGATTCCACCCATGCGGAAGATGCTCCAAAGTCATTGAAGAAGCTGTTTTAGATTATGCAAAAGAGAATAAAATGGAATTTTTAATCTATGGAGATCTTTTATCAACTGGAAATCAATCCATTGTTGTAGGTGAAGATCTTATAAAAATAAATTTACCTGCAATGCTTTCTGTTTCAAAGGGTGAGATAAAGAATGTGGCGTCTAAATATGATGTTTTTAAAAAAGGAGGTTACGGCTGCCCACTTATAAATGAAGTGCATAAAAAATACCCACACATGAGAAAATTTTCTATACAAAGGGTGTTAAGGGAAACACGTGCAGGAATATTAGAACCAGGTGAAGCGCTTGAGATGATAATGAAGATTATTTAATCTTAAAAATAAAAAATAAGGGTATGATATTATCTGATGTTTCCATGTTATTTAATGACTTCCAATATCCCGTAAGCTATGAGGAAAATCCCAACTAGATAACTGAGCAACGGCGGGAATATTAGTATAAGTATACCAAAGATTATCGCTATTATTCCAAGTATCTGAGGTTTAACATCGGATTTCATGTCTATTATATTTGTTATTAGATCATATATAACTTTTATGATAAATGGACAGAAAATTTAATCAAAATACATGTTTCTGCCAGAACTAACTTAATTATAGTATAGATCTAATCTAAAACTAATGAATCATTAATAACAAAGATATATGCGATAAATACGCCAAATTAATGATAACATGAAAGAAATATATTCAAGGCTTATCCATGAGGGTGAAATAAAATGTTGATCCGGCACCATATTCTGATTCAACCCACATTCTACCTCCGTGGCTTTCAATAATCCTTTTAGAGATCGATAGCCCAATTCCAGTTCCTTCATATTCTTCTTTTGTATGTAATCTCTGGAACAGTGAAAATATACGGTTAAAATATTGATCTTCAATTCCAATACCATTATCAGACACACTGAAAACATGTTCTTTATTTTTTTGGTCAAAATATGCAGAAATATGTATTTTAGGGTCTTCATTTTCTTTTTTAAACTTTATAGCATTTTCAATTAGATTTTGAAATACCCGAAAGAGCTGACCTTCATCTGCAAATACAATAGGGAGTGCCCCATAGGTAATTTGAGCCTTATTTTCCATAATTAAGAGATTCAGATTATCAAAAATATCAAGAAGCATATCTTCAATTTTTAATGGTTGACATCTTTTCTCTACCCTTGTTAACCTCGAATATTCAAGTAAATCAAGAATCATCTGCTTCATCCGTATTGATGCTTCAACAATATAATCAATGAACTCATCTGCATCGCTGTCAAGTTTATTTTTATAACGTCTTTCTAGAAGTTGGGTGAAGCTTGCAATGGTTCTAAGCGGCTCCTGTAAATCATGGGAAGTAATATAAGCAAACTGCTGAAGTTCATCATTGGAACGCTTTAATTCTGATATTAGTTTCTTCATTTTTTCTTCGGTGATGAGTTTAGAAATCGTACTTCCTATTTCCCGCCCTATAGAATTTATGATTTCTTTCTCTTTTTGCGTAAAATGATGTTTTTCTATGCTTAATATATTAAAAGATCCTATAATTTTTCCTTTTGAATATATTGGAACTACTGCAAGTGACTCAAAATTTAGGGGTTTTAAATTTTCAGAAGGAATTTCATCAAAAGTATCTACAAAAAGCGACTTACCATCAATATAAATCTGGCTGAATGGATATTCCCTAATTTTAATATTATCAATAATCTGAGATAAGCTTGTTGTATCTTCTGTAAAATGCTCTAATTTGGCTACCTCTTTATTTTCATCAATTAAATAAATTGCACCTACTTCAAAATCCATAAATTCTAAAACAAGATTTAAAATATCCTTCAAAAGTAATTGAAGGTTATCAGAACTATTTGCAGTTATAATTACCTTATTGAGGACGTCTAATTTCTTAAGATTTTCCTCTATTTCTTTTTCAGCTCTTTTACGTTCAGTAATATCATGAGAAATCACATTAAAAGCAAATATTTCCCCGTTTTCTTTTAATGCTTTTAAATATGTTTCAACATATCGAGTTTTACCCTTCTTATCGATGAATCTCGATTCATACTGTTTTATATCCTGCCCTTTTAAAACCTGAGAAACTTTTTCCATATGTAAAGGCATTTCCTCATCAAGCAGCAGATCCAATTCTGTAAAGTTTTTGCCAATGAGACTTTCCTTAGATACTCCTGTAATTTCCTGTGCCGCGTGATTTACATCCAATAAACTACCATCCACCCCTACAAGTATTGTAAAATCAGGTGATGAATTAAAAAGAGTCCTGTATTTTTGCTCACTTTCTTTTAATTCTTTTTCAGCCACTTTAAGTTCTGTAATATCTTGATTTACACCATAAGTTTTTACAGTTCGACCTTCAGCATCTTTTATAATCTCAGAACGAACCAATATAAAACGTTTTTCACCATCAGCCCTTATGATTGAGTGTTCAACCTTTCTAGAAAAATTAGGATCATCCGTTTTTAAAGCATTAGCTATTCCTTCCCTTACAAGATGGGATTCTTCAGGAGGCAGGAACTTTTGAGCGTATTCCTTAGAGGACATTTTTGATCCCCCTTCACGGTCCACAGTAGTACCATACAGCCTATAGAATTGATTATCAAAAGTATATAAATCCGAATCAACATCATATTCCCAGTGTACTAACTTAGCCATATCCATGGCCATTGTAAGTTGAGCTTCACTTTCACGCAGAGCATCTATCGCTATTTTTTTATCAGTAATGTCCAAAAGAGACGCTAAACTTTTTTTAGTTCCAGAAATCAGATCAATAGTTATTAAAACGTTTTTAACGTCATCATGTCTGTCAACGAATTTGAATTCATATTTTCTTGGGGCTAAACTTGGATCGACACGTCTAAGATTATGATATTTTTCCATTTTTGTTACATAATTACCAAATACAAATTCCTTCCAGCTTTTTATACCTTCTATTTCCTCTTTTGAATACCCACAAATTTTTTCAAATTCTGCATTGACAAGGGATATGGTGGTATCTTCATCAATGATAAATGTTGCAGCCCCTGTGTTTTCAAATATAGTCTTATAATAAGATTCTGACTCTTTAATCACATTTTCAGCTTTTTTAAGCTCAGTAATATCCCTGATAACCGCCACAAGATATTTTTCTCCAGAATTATCAGAATATAAAGTCTTTTTAGTGACTAAATTGTGCACATTACCTTCAGAATCAGTGACTTCTTCTTCATTTACATTTTCAATGCTAGTTTTAAATAATTCTTCATCTTTATCCCAGAAAACACTTGCTTCATGCGCAGGTAAAAAGTCATAATCTGATTTTCCTAAAAGTTCTTCCCGAGGGTATCCTATTAATTTACAGAAAGCATCGTTTAAAAGTATCCAACGATGATTTTTATCCTTAACAAAAACAGGATCAGCAATAGAATCTATAATTTTATCCAGAAAGTTTCTTGATTTTGTAAGGGCTTTTTCAGCATTTTTACGTTCGCTAATTTCTTTTTTTAGTTCTTCATTAGATCCTATAAGCTCTCGAGTCCTTTCTTTAACTTTTAATTCTAAGTTAGTTTTTGCTGTTTTAAGTTCTTTCAAAAGCAAAGTCTTTGCTTTTGATGCCTCAAACACTTCGTGTTTGAAGGCTTCTTCCATTTCCTTTTGTTCTGTAACATCGTGCACTATACCTGCAATTATTCGTTTATTATTTGTTTTGATAGAAAAATGCCTTATCTGTACAGCTTTTCTTGAGCCATCTACATTTGCAATCGTGCTTTCAACTAATTTACCTGACAAATTATGGTTTTCACTCCTAATAAATTCCATTACATCCTTTTCAAAATGATTATATAACTTAGGGTATTTTTCTTCAAGGTATAACTCATTAGGAATATTCCATATTGTTTTTCCCAGAATATGCTCTCTTTTAACCCCAGTAATTTTCTCCATTCCCTGATTCCATTCAATTATTGATCCATTTTCATCGCTAAGAGTTATACCATCATAGGATTGCTCTACGATACTCCTAAATTTTTCTTCACTCTTTTTAAGCTCTTTTTCAATATTTTCTTTATTTTCAAGTTCAATCTGCAGACGCTTATTGGCTTTCTTCAATTTCCTTTCCATTTTATGCTTGTAAAGAGCATGATCTATAGTTATTTTCAATTCTTCATCGTTGAATGGTTTGATAATATACCCATAAGGTTGTGTCAATTTAGCCCTTTCAACCAGTGCTTCATCACAGTGGGCTGTTAAGTATATAACTGGAATATCAAAATCAGTTTGTAATTGCTTTGTAATTTCAATTCCATCCATATCCTCATTGAGGTTTATATCCATTAAAACTAAATCAGGCTGGTATTGTACTACATTTTGAAAAATATCCGTGCCAGATAATACGATTAAAGGATTTTCATATCCCCAATTTTCCAACAGACCTTTAACGCTGAATGCTGTAATTCCTTCATCTTCCACAATTAATATTTTTGCTTTTGACACGGGATTGCCCCTATCTATTCAATGACAATTAAATTAAAACTCATATGATATATCTTACTAAATTATCATAATTATGCTTTTTTATTTAAAGGGATTAGAAATATTTATAAGGTCATTTAATAAATCAATAAGATTAATTTAAGTTTTAGTATGAAAATTACATTTAAATTCCTTAGATATTTACTAAAAGAATAAATAATATTTAAATTTAAATTTAAATCTCGTGATTTACATAAATTTAAAATTAAAATAGATATATTTCAGTTTAATTCTCCATTATAAATTTTATGAATGTTGAAAGATACAAAATAAAAAAAATAGCTAATTATTAAATTAGCTATGGATTTTACGGGTATTAAAATTCATAGGAGACACCTAATTAAAGAATAAACACCGCTAAGAACCATATTCTAAGATTTTGATATGATTTTAAAAATCATAATCCGAATTCAGGTTTTTAGCTTAAGATCTAATTGATTAAGTGGTATGGTGAAATAAAAAGTGGATCCATTACCTGATTCTGATTCAACCCACATTTTACCGCCATGTCTCTCGATAATTCTTTTAGAGATTGATAATCCAATTCCAGTTCCTTCGTATTCAACACTGGTATGTAATCTCTTAAATACTTCAAATATTCTGTTAAAATACTGGGGTTCTATTCCTATTCCATTATCTGCAACTGAAAAAATATATTCATTTTTGCCTTTGTAGGCTGAAATATGGATTATAGGACATTCATCATCTTTTTTAAATTTTATAGCATTACTGATCAAATTTTGGAAGAGTTGAATAAGTTGACTTTCATCTGCAACAACTACAGGAAGTTTATCATGAGTAACTGTAACATTATTTTCTTTAATCGCAGCATTTAAATTATATAAAACTATTCCAAGAAGTTCTTCAGTATTTGTTGACTTCAATTCCCCACCCTTTGTACCAACACGGGAATAGTAAAGCAAACCCTGGATCATATTTTTCATACGTACAGCAGCTTCGACTATAAAATCAATGAACTCATCTGCATCATCATCAAGTTTATTTCTGTAACGTCTTTCAATTAATTGAGTATAACTTGCAATGGTTCTAAGGGGCTCCTGAAGGTCATGGGAAGTGATATACGCAAACTGTTGCAATTCATAATTAGAACGTTCAAGTTCTTCTATGATTTCTTTAAGTTTTTCTTCTGCTTGTTTTCTTTCTGTGATATCACGTGCTGCTGCAAAAACACCGATAACCTCCTCAGACTCATCACGATAGACCGATGCATTATACAAAACAGGAGTTACATATCCCTTCCGATGTTTGATCTCAAGAGCGTAATTAAACACTTTTTCATCCTGGAAAACCTGCTGATAAACTTCTCTAGCTTTTTCAGGTTCGGTAAAATAATCTGAAAAATCAGTCCCAATAAGTTCATCTCGAGTGTGACCAGTAATTGACTCTGTAGAGTAGTTCACATCATTGATCTTTCCATCAGGACCAATAGTGACCAGAGGATCTAAACTAGCTTCAATCAAACTACGATTATACATATTAGCCAGTTTAAGCTCTTCTTCTGCTCTTTTTCGTTCAGTTATATCCCGGGCAATAGTTGAAATAGCAACAAGCTCTCCTGAAGTGTCAAAAACTGGAGAAAGGGTTATTGAAACATTGATCAAACTGTTATCTTTTCTCAACCTTAAAGTTTCATAATGGCGAATTCGTTCTCCTTCTTTAATCTTTTCAATTAATCTTTTTGTTTCTCCCTTAAAGATATCCGATTCTAAGATTGAAATAGATTTCCCAGTTATTTCATCAGCCGAATAACCATAAATTCGCTCTGCCCCATTATTCCAGCTCATAATAGTGCCATCGAATGATTTAGTTATGATAGCATCGTCAGATGACTCAACAATATTTGCAAATATCTGAATTTTCTCTTCAGCTTTTTTACGTTCAATTGAATACTTAATAGAACGTTCCAGTAATTTACTTTCAACCTGTCCTTTAACCAGATAATCCTGAGCGCCCCTTTTAACCGCGTTAATTCCAGTCTTCTCATCAGTTAACCCTGTTAAAATTATAATAGGGGCCTCATGACATTTTCTATTTACTTCAATAAATGTTTCAATACCATCACTATCTGGAAGACCAAGATCTAGCAATATTACATCAAATGAATGATATTTAAGGAGTTTTAAGCCTTCATTTAATGTTTCAACGTTTTTAAGCTCATAGAAAAAATCAGTAGATTCTTCAAGCATGAATTCAATTAAACCGGTATCTCCAGGATTATCTTCAAAAAGTAAGATTTCAACAGTTTCGAGGTTGTCCATAGATTTAAACCATCCTTACATGAATGAGCCATTGCCTTTTGAAGGTAGCTTTACTATATCAAGCCAGAAATTTTCTATAGACTTAATTACTTTTAGAAATTGATCAAAGTCAACTGGTTTGGTAATATAGGAATTAGCATGAAGATTATATGATTTAAGTATATCTTCTTCTGCTTTGGAAGTAGTTAAAATAACTACAGGTATTCTTTTAAGCTCATCATCTTCTTTTATTTCTTTAAGGACTTCACGTCCATCTTTTCCAGGCAAGTTCAAATCTAAAAGTATTATATCTGGACTTGGAACATTTGAGAACTTTCCTTCCTTACATAAAAATAACATAGCTTCTTCCCCATCTTCTGCCACATTAAGATTGTTCATAATTTTTGCTTCCTGAAAAACTTCTTCCACCAGTCCAACATCGCCTTCATTATCTTCTATTAAAAGAATTTCTATTTGTTTAGCTGCCTGATTTGCTGTTGTATCTTGTTTAACCATTTATAACACCTTTTTGTAAGTAAATAGAAAATTGTTAAAATTATTGATTTTTAATATGATTTACAGGTAGAGTGAAATAAAAAATAGAGCCTTTATCAGGTTCTGATTCTACCCATATATGTCCTCCATGCCTTTCTACTATTTTTTTACAAATTGAAAGCCCTATCCCCGTTCCAGGATACTCTCTTCTTTTATGCAATCTTTTAAAAACTTCAAAGATTCTTTCGCAGTGTTTTGGATCAATTCCAATTCCATTGTCAGCAACCGAAAACACCCATTCGTCACCTTCCTCTCGAGCTGAAATATTAATTTCAGGTATTTTTTCACTGCGGAATTTTATAGCGTTGCTAATCAGATTCTGAAATACCTGAGCTAATTGGGTAGAATCTGCCATTATATTAGGTAAATGCTTATGTGATATAACAGCTTCACTTTCTTTTATGGATATTTCCAGATTAGATAACACTTGATTTAAGAGCAATTCACAATCTGTAGATTCGAATTCTCTGGCCCTTGTGGTAACTCTAGAGAATTCTAAAAGATCATTTATTAAATTCTGCATACGAGAAGCCCCATCTACTGCAAAATCTATATATTTATCCGCTTTATCATCAAGTTCGCCGTGATATCTCCGTTGTAAAAGCTGCAAATAACTTCCAATCATTCTCAAAGGCTCCTGTAAATCATGAGATGATACATAAGCAAACTGTTCTAGTTCTGCATTTGAACGGGCAAGTTCTTCTAATTTTAATTTTAACATTTCTTCAGCTTTTTTACGTTCTGTGATATCACGCGCTGCTGCAAAAACGCCGATAACATCTCCAGATTCATCTTCATAGACTGAAGCGTTATACAAAACAGGAGTTATATGTCCCTTTTTATGCTTGATCTCAAGGGGATAATCAAGTATCCATCTATCTTTAAACACCTGCTTGTATCCTTCCCTTGCCTTCTCAGGCTCAGTGAAATAATCTGAAAAATCAGTCCCAATAAGTTCATCTCGAGTGTAACCAGTAACAGCCTCTGTAGCACCGTTTACATCAGTGATCTTCCCGTCAGGGCCAATAGTAACAAATGGATCTAAGCTGGTTTCAATCAGGTTACGGTTATATTTACCTGCAAATTCAAGCTCTTCTTCCATTTTTTTACGCCCGCTGATATCAGAATTAATTTCTAAAATGGAAACAGGGTTTCCTGTTTCATCTTTTTTAAGTACCTGCCTGCTTAATACCGTAATCTGAGTACCATCACGTTTTGTGTGTACTAATTCGCCGCCCCATTGACCTTTATTAATTAACTCCTCGTCTACTTCTTTCAATGGCACTGGAAACTCAGTTTCGAGTAAAGAGTGAGTAATTTTATCATTAGCCTCTTCTGCACTCCAGCCATATATTTTTACAGCACCATCATTCCAGAATAAAATCTTATTATCCATATCCCGAACTATAATGGCTTCCTGGGTTAAATTGAGTAATTCTACCTGTCTTTTAATCTCGTTTTCTGCCTGTTTCATTTCTGTAATGTCACGTGCAGCAGCAAAGACTCCGATTACTTCCCCATCTTCATTTCTGTAAACCGATGCATTGTATAATACAGGGGTCACATGACCTTCTTTATTTTTAATTTCCAAAGGATAATCAAATACCCATCCTTCTCTAAATACCTCTTTATATCCATCTCTAGCTTTTTCAGGTTCAGTGAAGTAATCCGAAAAATCAGTGCCTATAATCTCATCTCTAGAATATCCAGTAACCAGTTCTGTAGAATAATTTACGTCGGTAATTTTACCATCCGGACCAATAGTAACTAAAGGATCAAGATTAGCCTCAATTAAACTACGATTATAATTATTTGCAAACTTTAAAGACTCATAAGCTTTTTCTAGCTCCAATGTACGTTCTTTAACCTGAATTTCAAGATTATCACGTGCCCTTTCCAATTCAGCTTCTGCTTGCTCACGGGATATACGTAATCTAATTACATTTATTCCATATGCAAGGTTTTCAGCTAATTTTGTCAGTAGTTTAATCTCATCCTCAGAAAAGGAATCGGGTTCCGTGGAATAAATATTCAGTACACCAAAGGCTCTTCCGTACATCTTCAAAGGCAGAACTAATGAAGATGCATAGCCCCTTTTAATTGCATTTTCACGCCACGGTTCAAATTTAGGGTCTAGCTGCATATTTTTACATGCACTTGGTTTTCCTGTACGAATAGCAGTTCCTGTTGGACCACTGCCGTATTCAGTATCTGCCCATGTGATATTTAATGTTTCAAGATATCCTTCTTCAAACCCAGAATATGCTACTGGTCGGACAGTTTTAGCATCATCCTCATCAGCATAACCTACCCAAACCATAGAATGGCCGCAATCTTCAACAATAATTCTACATACATCTTCAAGGTATTCTAATTCATCTTTAGCAAGCATCATTGCCTGACTACTATTACTAAGCGCCATATAAGCTTTGTTAAGCCTGTAAAGTTCTTTTTCTTTCCGCTTACGTTCATTGATATCACGGGCAACATGAACACTTCCCTGAAGTTTCCCTTCAAAATCATAAAGTGGTGAAGCACTTACAAGAAAATCGCCGCCAAGGTTATCCTCACGGATTTCTTCTGCATGTTCATTTCCGTCCTCAAGCAATTGTTTATGCGGGCAAAAAGAAGGGGGTTCTTCAGTTCCATGAACAACATCATAACAGGTCAGGCCAATGCATTCTTCCGGCGTTATACCAAACTTATCGGCCATAGCTTTGTTTGCACGGATAATTTTATAGTCAACGCCCAATATGGCCATTAAGTCAGGTACAGCCTCAAAGGTATGTTCCCATTCATTTCTAGCCTGAACAGCAGCTTCTTCACTTTCTTTTAAAATACGGTTTGAGATAAGTCTGTTCATTGCAATTGCAATCTGATCTGCAACAGCTTTCATTAAATCTAATTCTTTATCTGTAAAAGAAGTACGTGAACCCGTACCAAATGAAAGAGTACCAATACTTGAACCATCAATCATTAAAGGATGACATGCATATGCCTGTACACCATACCCCTTCACCAAATCTGTCCCAGGATCTGGTGTTTCAAAGATATTTTCAGCTACGATCCTGCGTGATTCAAGAGCTGCACATCCACAGACAGCAACCCCATAATTTAACCATTCAATTTTCTGTGCTTCTTCTTCCGGAATTCCTGCAAAGGCGTTCAAATGCAAACATCCTTTTTCTTCGTCAACCAGATAATTGAAAAACACATCACATTCCAGAAATTCCATTGTTTTATAACACAGATCATCAATGATATCCTGCGGATTTTCACTTGTCAACAGCCTGCTGGAAACTTCTGCCAAAAGTTCATTACGCTTTTGATTCCATAGAATTAATTCTTCTGCTTTTTTTTGTTTAGTGATATCAGTATTGGTACCAAACCAGCGCTGAATATTGCCCTGTTTGTCACGAATTGGTATAACTCTTGTAAGGAACCAGTTATATTCACCGTCTTTACCCCTTAAAGGAAATATGTTATCGTACGGTTTTCCTTCTTTGATACTAGCAGACCACTCTTCAGTTACAGTATCGATGTAATCAGGGTGATGTACCTTCTGCCGTTCCCATCCCTGCATTTCTTCCGGCGTTGTACCCGTATAATCATACCACTGCCTGTTATACCAGAATATCCATCCTTCTGCATTTGCCATCCATGCAAGGTTAGGAATATTATCTGCAAGAGCGCGGAAACGTTCTTCACTCTCCAGTAATGATTTGTTAATTTGTAGCAGTTCATCTCCCTGCTGCCTGAGCTCTTCATTGGCAACTTGAAGTTCTTCTGTGGTAGCCTGCAGTTCCTCATTGGAAACCTGCAGTTCTTCTGTTGTAGCCTGTAATTCTTCATTGGCAGATTGAAGTTCCTCAGTAGTAACCTGCAGTTCTTCATTTGAAACTTCTAACTCTTCAGCAAACTGTTGTGTTCGCTCTAAAAGCTCTTGTTTCTGGTCTTCAGCCCTTTTTCTCTCAGTTATATCTCTGGCAATAGTTGAAATAGCAACCAGTTCTCCAGAAGTGCTGAAAACAGGAGAAAGTGTTATTGAGACATTTATTAGTTCACCATCTTTTTTTAGCCGTAATGTCTCGTAATGATCAACTTTTTCTCCATTTTTAATTTTATTAATCAATTTTTCGGTTTCTCTGCGAAGTTGAGGTGGTTCCAATATTGAAATAGGTTTGCCTATAACTTCACGAGCTGAATAACCATAAATTTGTTCTGCTCCCCCATTCCAGTTTATAATAGTACCATCAAATGATTTAGTTATAATGGCGTCGTCTGAAGATTCTACAACCTCTGCTAATCTTTGAATGTTTTCCTTTGCCTTTTTATCCTCATTGATATTACGGGCAATGTGAACACTTCCCAGTACATTTCCAGAATCATCTTTTATGGGGGCGACAGTAACAAGAAAATGCCCACCTAAATTTTCATCAGTTATTTCTTGACTGTGTTCCTGACAGTCTTGCACCATTTTCGAATGGGGACAACCATGAATTGGAGATTTAGTACCATGAACAACTTCAAAACATTTTAATCCAGGACATGAATCCTGAGAGGCATTCAATACCCTCCCCATTGGTTTATTTACCCAAATTATGTTAAATTCGGTGTCTAAAATAGTTATAAGATCTGGTGACGAATCTAAAACAGATTTCCATCCTTCGATATTTCCTAAAAAAGATTTAATGAATTTTTCTTTCGTGTTCATGTTATATCCTGTCATTTAAGTTTTGTAGATTACACAGATTAACTGCAAATATTTACCAAAATAAAATTAAAATTAGTATTTCCAGTAATCATTAGATAGTTATTAAAATGCATTGTTTATCCATTTTAACTTTTTCTATGACGCTTTATCCTCCAAGTCAAAGACTTTAAAGGTTTTGCTCCCACTATTTATTTATAGATTTTTCATCTAAATTAAATCCAAGAAGTATAACTTTTTTGTATTCATTATCTCTATAAAATTTATGTATAATTGGGACATCTTTCCATAAATAATTTGTGAAATTTAATTTAAGTGAAAATTCATCCGTTAATACAGTATTTATTTAACAAAATAAATGATTATTGGCAGATAAATAATATTTTGCCAGTATATTTATTCAAATTTCAAAATTAATGTAAAAAATAAAAATTAAATTTCTCCATTTAAAAATGTTCTTAAACTGACAATAGCCTTTTCAACCGCTTCAGGAGAAGATCCGCCTATTACAGTTCTTGATTTTATATTTTCATAAGGATCTAGAGCTTTCATTATTGACTCATCATCTAGGTCTAAGGATTTACCCATCACTTCATGAGCAACGTTATCTAAAAACTTCGAATCAATATCATCAAGGGAAACATTATTCTCAAGAGCTTCCGTAACCATTCGACCAACTATTTTATGGGCTGTTCTAAAAGGCATGTTTTTCTCACGAACCAGTATATCTGCTAACTCAGTTGCAGTGGCAAAATTAGATTTTGCAAGTTCCGCTGCACGTTCTTTATTTACAGTAATACTTGATAACATACCCATCATTATACTGAGTATGGCTTTAGCCGTATCTACAGAATTCCAAAGATGAGGAGTTACTTCCTGTAAATCTTTATTATAACTGTAAGGTAATGCTTTTAAAATAGTCATAATAGTCATCAATTCCCCAGTAAGAACTGCACTTTTTGCCCTTGCAAGTTCTGCAATATCAGGATTCTTCTTTTGAGGCATAATTGAAGATGTTGAAGAATATTCATATCCAATCTCAATTACTCCAAATTCATAAGTACTCCAATTTATAAGCTCTTCACATATTTTACTGATTGTAGAACCAAGCATTGAAAGAGAAAAAACAGTTTCTGCAATAAAATCCCTTGAACTCACACCATCAATTGAATTCTCCATAACTCTACTAAATCCAAGTAATTTTGTAGTCATTTCCCTGTCAATAGGGAAACTGGTTGTAGTTAAAGCTGCAGAACCAAGCGGATTCATATCTACTCTTTTATATGCATCCATAAGTCTTTCATAATCTCTTCGCAGTGCATTGGCGTATGCAAGCAAGTGGTGTGCAAATGTGGTAGGTTGAGCATGCTGTAGGTGAGTGTAACCTACAAAAATAGTCTCTTTGTGTTCATCAGCCATGTTAAGAATTTCTTCAATAAAACTGAGTATAGAATTACCTATTAATTTGATTTCTTCCTTTAAAACCAGCCTAAGATCTGTAGCTACCTGATCATTTCTTGATTTAGCTGTGTGCATGTAACCTGCGTCTGCACCGATTTTAGAAGTTACATAATTTTCAACAGCCATATGGATGTCTTCGACGGAAATATCAAGATCAAGAGCTTCAATACCTTCTTCTTTAAGGTCTTTAAGCGCTTTTAAGATATTTTGCGCTGTTTCGTCAGGAATTATTCCTTGCCTTGCAAGCATGGTAGTATGTGCAGTGTTAAGTTCAATATCAGCTTCAAAAATGCGTTTATCAAATTCTAAAGAAGAGTTAAAAGATGCAGCTTCATCGCTCATCTTTCCCTTAAGTCGTCCAGATCTTAAATTCAAGAAATGTCACCCTGTTTAATAAATTAAACCCTCGAAAACTTCGTTTTCGGGGCGTTAAAAATATAGATTTTTAACAGCCTGCAAAATTTTTTATTTTGCGGGATGTAAAAATAAACCCACATATTGGGGGTTTTAGTAATTTAATTATTCTTTGTTTTTCCACTGTGTGTAACCGCATTTTCCACAGGCGTATCTGTCTCCATGGTCTGCCATGAAAACACCGTGTGAGCATCTTACACATTCAGGGTTTTTTCTAACGAGTTTGTTATCTTTAACTTCGTAAAGGTCACATTTTTTCATTAGTTATTCCTCCTCTGCTTCTTCGCCTTCTTGAGGTTCCTGATTTTTAGCTAAAACATGTTTAGTTTCAATTTTGTTTAAGTTTTCTTCGTTGTCATAGATCTTTGCATATCCTTCAGCTTTACCTTCTCCAAATTTAGGTAAAACGTTATCAACCACTAAAAGGTTTTTATCTGCATCGAGTAGTGCGACAAGTTTATTTTTAATATCTAAAGTTTTTGGAGTAGCTTCTCCAGCATATGTGCAGTCAAAGTGTATTTCAGTTCTGTTTAAAAGTGGATTTTCAATTTTTTCTTTAATTTCAATTTCCATTATATTAACCTCCTTCTTCCTCAACAAAGTGATCCAGCATTTTTTTTGCCATATCCCTTATTTTATCAGCTTCAACAACCACAAGACCTTCTCCAGGTTGCCCGTATAAAATTACAGTATTTTCAGGGGCCATTAAAACACAAGGAATCACAGCTAAATCTTCCTCACCATTTACAACTATTAGAACATTAGATTCTTCGGCGAGATGATTAGCTTTTTTTATTGTTTCCCAGAGTTCATCTGTTATTGTCCCTGGAGGGTTATCAACATTTAAAGTGATTGCATTATACTCAATTTGATGTTTAGAAATTTCTCTTTCAATTTTATTATCTATAATACCAATTTTAGGTATTATATCTGCATTTAAAATGTTATTTGTGGTAGCATCTCCAATTGAGATTATGAAATGATTTTCAAGAAAATCTCGATCTACCTCACGTAAAGCAGGGTAAAGTTTACCAAATGGTTTTTTAAAAATTCCCCTACTTTCTTCTTTAAGTACTAACACATTTTAACCTGAATCTTTTATAAAACTATCTGACTCTTAATGCATATTCACCAGGAAGATTTATGTTAAGTTCCTGTGCAATACCCGAATTTTCTGGATCAAGTACTATCAGAAAACCACTCCAGTTTTTTGAAGATGGTATATTGCATATGGCACATCTTTCTTCTTCCATCAGCCTATGACATCTTGTACAAGCTTTTGTAACCATTATTTCTTCTTCCTTTTCTCTTTTTCAATCCATTCAGGTCTTCCAAGGCCAGGTTGTCTCATTGTAAGACCGATCTTGGTTTCTTTAGAGGATTTTCCTTTAAGACTTAAAGCTACAATCCTTGCACGGACTTTATCTCCTTCTTCAAGAGTCTTTTTGGATTCTTTTCCAAGTAATGCTCCTCTCTTTGAATCGTAATTTATATAGTCATCAGTAACCTGTGATACGTGTACCAGACCATCCATTGGCCCCATTCTGACAAAAGCTCCGAATTCAGTTATTTCAATAACTTCTCCTTCTACAATTTCCTGTAGATCTGGCTTGAAAAATAGTGCTGTAAAAGTGACGTTATGATATGATGCACCGTCACCCATTATAACTCTGCCGATGCCTATTTCTTCAATCTCTTTTACTGTAACCATTAAGCCAAGCTTTTTGTCAATCATTCCGACATAATTTTCATTTAGAAGTTCAAATGCTATTTCTTCCAATGGTTCATCAAATAATGTCGGTGGAACTCTTACGGTATCCTCAATTTTTGATATTAAATACAATTAAACTCCCCTTGTACGGTTATTTATTTAATCCATATTTTTGTATAATTCTATAGAATGTTTTACAGCTTCAAATGCTTCTTCAGCATGTTCCCATCCTAATACTTCTGTAACTTTTCCTTCAAGAGTTTTATACTCCTTAAAAAAGTGTGCAATTTCATCTAAGAGATGACTAGGAATATCATCAATATCATTAATATCTTTATACCTTGGATCATTAACAGGTACGCCTAATATTTTATCATCTTTATCCTCACCATCGATCATCCTCATGACACCGATAGGTCTGGTTTCAATTACACATCCTGGAAAAGTTGGTTGATCCATAAGTACCATAACATCCATTGGATCACCATCGTCGTAAAGTGTTTTTGGAATTATTCCGTACTCTGCAGGATAATGAAACGGAGAGTATAAAACTCTATCCAGTGCAAAGGCTTCCATATCTTTATCATATTCATATTTATTTCTTGATCCCTTTGGTATTTCAATTACAGCGTATATCACTTCTGGAACTGATGGTCCTGGTTCTAAATCCTTCCAAAGATTCATATATTAATCCTCCAAACATTTTCCAAAAAAATTATTATTATAAATGAGTTTAAACATTTTAATATAAAAATATTTAATTTATAAACCTAAATATCCTTCAACTGCCAGATACTTCTTCTGACGTAGATATACAACAGTCAATCCTTTATTTCGTGCCCTTTTCTGAAGTCCACGATCATTTGTACATAACACTTTGGATATTCGAAGTAAAGCGTCGTCAACTCTTTCTTTATACTTTAAATCAACATCAATTACATTGATATTAGATGAATCTATTAGTTTAAGGGCAACTGATGCTGCAATTCTGTCTTTTCCCTTTGATCTCTTTTTTATGTTTTCAAGTTCGCGAGTAACAAATGACGGAACCACAAATGTGTAATTTGGTAGAATTCGCTCAAGTTCTGCCAGAACATCAACATGAAATTGAGCGGGTATCATAAAAAATTTGCGTCGAGTACTGCCTCACGTTTATTTGATGATACCATATCCAATTAACCTCCATCTTGCACCAACACGTCGGCTTAAAGCAACTCTCTGGCCAGATTCCGCACAAACAGGTAATTTAAGTTTTACATCCACTTCGTTTTTTCTGGCGCTTGTTACGACACCAATGGTTGTTGTTGTTCCTATGTTAATCATGAGTGGTTCTGAAGATTTTATAGGTTCTACTACTCTTTCTTCTTTTGTACCTACTACCCTTTCAAGAAGATGAGTTGCCATTGCGAAATCATGTAGTATTGGTGGAAGTGTCTCTGGTTCTCCTGCAACTGATCCAGATAAAGAATCTGCTTTAGTTAATGCTGGATCTAGTTTAGTACCAACAGCTATAAGGCCTCCAGGCCCTACTTCGTCTACAGCTTTACCTGCTGCAACTAAACCTGTGATTTCAGAGTGTAAGCTCATCCATGAGGTTTTTCCTTTCTTTTTAACCTGAATCCCTGGCTTAACTTCCAGTTTATCCCCTACTTTGAGTTTTCCTTGAGCTAAGGAACCACCTATAACTCCACCATCTATCTTTTCAGGAATACAACCAGGTTTGTTGATATCAAAGGATCTTGCAACGTACATTTTGGCGGGTTTATCAAGTAATCTTTCAGGAGTTTGAATTCTTTCCTGAATAGTTTCAATTAGAATATCTACATTTGCACCCTGTTGAGCTGATATAGGTATTATAGGTGCATCTTCTGCACAGGTACCCTTTACAAATTCCTTTATTTCATCATAACTTTCTATAGCTCTTTCTTTAGAGACTATATCAATTTTATTTTGGACTACTATGACATCTTTGACACCTATAACATCTAAAGCCATAAGGTGTTCTTTTGTTTGCGGTTGAGGACATGGTTCGTTTGCAGCTATTACTAATACTGCCCCATCCATTATCGCTGCACCAGATAACATTGTTGCCATGAGTGTTTCGTGTCCAGGAGAATCTACAAATGATACTTTCCTCAATACTTCTGTTTCTTTACCACAGTGTTCACATACAAGGGCTGTGGTATAACATTGAGGTTCTGGACATTCGGTACACTGTCTAAAGGTTATGTCAGCATAACCTAATCTTATTGAAATTCCTCTTTTTGTTTCTTCACTGTGAGTATCGGTCCATATACCTGATAAGGCCTTTGTAAGTGTAGTTTTACCGTGGTCAACGTGTCCTACAAGCCCGATATTTACTTCAGATTGTACTTTCACAATTACACCTAAATCCTATCTTTCAAGATTAATCTTATTCAGCTTCTTCAGCGCCTAAAAGTTCATCTATACTTTTACTGCCTTTTTCTGTGACAATTGTATTAATTTGAACTATATTATCAGATA
>JAEYQZ010000215.1 GCA_023409695.1 Methanobacteriota archaeon
GGCATCATTTGAGGGATATAATCTGTAAAGTCAAGCATGTTCGCAAATACTATGATACCTATAATACCAAGAATGACTCCTAGAATTGCCCCTAAGAATCCCAACAGACCGGATTCAAAGAGTATACTTCCTTTCAGTTCCCAGTTTGTAAATCCAATTGCTTTTAAAACTCCTAATTCTCTTGTTCTCTCCATGACACTCATCATCATGGTATTTATTACACTAATAATTCCTACAACTAGAGCTATACATGCGATAATTCCTATAAACAGGAGTGCTTGGCTAGTTTGCTTCTGAATTTCAGCAACTTTTTCGGATTTAGTTAAAACAGAAACACCATTTACCTGCTTTTCTATTTCATCAACTGTAGCATTTGGGTTTGCATGTGATCTAGCGTAGATAGCGCTTACTTTATTACCAGTGACTTTTTGTGCTATGTCCTGGTTTAAGTAGACATAAATTGCCTGTTCTTCTTTAGATATTCCAGTGATGGTTAGCTGCTGATCTTTGGCTTTTATTTTATCTCCAATGCCCAGGCCAAATTTATCTGCAGTAGCTTTATTAATTACAACTCCCTGCGTTCCATTTATTAGTTTAACCTGTCTCCAATCATTTACCCCTTCGAAGTTTACTCTAGTTCCATTGATATTTTCCGAAAAGATGGTTACTTCCCGCAAACCATAGAGATTAGACATTTTCTCTACCTTCGAAACCGTTTGAGAATCCATCAAATAAGTTCCACTGCTAGATGCAGGTGCTATTACCACATCATACATATACTTGTCTGTCTGCTCCTGAACTGCCGAAGTTGCTCCTGCAGTTATCCCTAAAAGCACCACAATTGTTGCAGCCCCAATAATTATCCCTAGAGCTGTTAATGCACTCCTAAGCTTTTTTCTGCGAATGTTATTAAACGCTAATTTATAAAGATCCATTTTCTTCAACCTCAAAATTTTTTAAGAAATTTTGGGTTCGGAAATTTTCAATTTCCTCAACCTCCAAAATTTTCTATTTTAGGGTTCAGAAAATGCAATGCATTTTCTTCAACCTCAATTACACGGTTTAAAATTGACAGAGTGTTTTACTGCAAACCAAATAATTTTAATTTTTTACGGTACAATTAAAGCTTAAAATTTTGTTTAGTAAAACACTGCCTAATAATATACTTATTAGAACACTTAAAAATACTTTTTCCAATATTAACTCCCCATTAAGCCTTCTTTTCCACTAATTTGCCCCAAAATTCCATCCAGATTACACCCAAATCTCAAAATTTAACAGGAAATGTTTAAAAAAATAAGAAATAAATCGGTTGTTTCAGGCTATTAGTGTTCAAACTACCAGATATAAAAATTCAACTTGATAAAATAGACTCAATTATGTATAACAGATCACTTCAAGCATTATTCCAAGCAATAAACTTGGGATGAATGTTACTTAAAACCTAGAAAAAAGTATTTAAACACGTATTTAACTGATTTAAGTTTAATTTTAGAAAATTAGCATGTAATAGTAAAAATAATCTTTAAATAGGCATATTAATCTAAAAGCAGTAAATGGAGTTAAAGGGAATAGAATATATACTCTTTAAATATCATTTAAAATTTAATTTCATAGTCATATCATGATCAGGCTGCATGATCATACATGGCACAAACTTCATTAGATTTTCTGAATTCTTCCCATATCTCCTGAAAACTATCATAATTTTGTTCCATTTTATCTGAAAGGAAATATAAAGTCCCATATTTCTTTCCAGTTGATGTAACCATATTATTACTTTCTAAAACTCTAATATGGTGCTTTACAGTTTTATAATCTAGTTCAAGTTTTTCAGCGAGCTGATTAACATTGTATGGCCTGTTTTTCAGCTCATCTATAATCCTAGCGCGGTTTGTTGCGCCTTTTGTACCTGCAAGTATTCCCCAAATAAATTTATCCATAGAAATCCTCCAATTTATTTAAATACCTCAGTCCGTTCTTTTATATCATCTAGATTTGATTTTAAAAGTTTAATTACTACTTTATAGAACTTGTTGGCTGCATATGCCATAACTATTACAAAAAATGTACCCATTATAGTTACGCCAATACCGCCCACTATCATTATTAAAGTACCCAGTATTCCTCCCTGTACAGGCAGATGAATGTATTTTGGGAAAAATATCTGTAATAACGGTGATAACATAGTTAAAATTCCAATAACGATCACTGCAAATCCTGCCACCACTAAACTGATAATAACCACTGCAAGCATCAGAGAAGGTCCTGCTACAAATACCAAATTAAAAAGACCTAGTCCTGCCACTGCCAGCACTGCTTCAATTATACTGCCTGGAGACGGCTTATCTTCAGCCTTTTTAACCATGTAATCTGCTTTAATTTGTTTGGCGACATTTTCAGGATCCCCAAGTGCCTCTGAAATTTCTTCTTCAGTCCTGCCGTTTTCCAAACCTATTCTAAAGTGTTCTTCATAGTCTAAAATTAAGTCTTCTCTGTCTTCTTCTGGTAATTTTTTCAGTAGTTTATCTAGCTTTTTGAGATATTCCTCCTTATTCATTTAACCACCTAGTCTCCGTTTTTAAAATCAAGTAAATCATTGACAGCTGCAGAAAATTCATTCCATTCTGCAACTAAGTTTTCTTTTTTTTCTTTTCCCTGTTCTGTAATCTGGTAATATTTTCGAGGAGGGCCATCCTGGGACTCTTTTAAGTAAGAACTTACCAAGCCTTCCTTTTTTAGCCGTCTTAAAAGAGGATAGATAGTGCCTTCCGAAATTGAAATATTTTTAGATATTTCATCAACCATTTCGTAACCATAACAGTCTTTTCTGTCAAGAAGCACCAACACACAAAGTTCCAGTACCCCTTTTTTAAATTGAGCATTCATAGTACCACTGTATTTCACAAGGTATTGTATATTGCAAGGTACTATTTATAGTTTAGGGACATGCAGATAATTACTACTTAACTAAAAAAATATATTAAAAATTAGATTATAATTGAGACATCATCTGTAATCTAAAATAATGAATATTGCCTTTAAAAATCAAAAATTAATAAATTAAGTATTAATGGATGAAATATTCCATACTTAAAGTTCCATGACCTTTAAACAGTTTAGGAGTATTTTTACTGTAAACCTTAAACCCAAATCGTTCATATAATCTCTTTGCGCCTTTATTCTTAAATGTCACATCAAGAAGTACACGCCTGCAGCCTTTATCTTCTGCAGTTTTAACTGCATTTTTCAAGATGTATGTTCCAATTCCCTGACCCCTATATCGAGGATCAACTGCAATGTTGCTTAAATAATAATCATTTTTACCAAGACTTGCTGTAAGGGACCTATTTATTAAAGTTCCTTTCACTGCACACTTCAAAAAGTTATAGAAGTTTAATATCCTAAAATACGCTTTAAGATCATTCCATGAGCTCGTTTCTCTGCCACTAAATGAAACTAAAATGCCCATCATGTTCTCATCGTCGTCGCATACAACATGAATATTTTCATACCCAAAATAATTATTCCCAGATTCTACAAGGTTTCTTATATTTTCTGTAGCTTCTTTTTCATCTTTTCCAAGTAACTGCTTAAATATTGTTAATTCAGTTTCATAAATTAGCTCAGAAACTTTATTCAAGTCATGTTTATCAGTATCAAGTCTTAAAAACTTCATTTTATGCTCCTTTTAATATATCCAGATTTAAATGAATCCAAGTGAGAATATTATAATCTTTTAGTACTTAAACTTAATTATTAATACATTACCCAATCTTTCAGGACTATTTAAAATATTCTACCTTCAATATTTTTTAATTAAGAATACGTGTTAATACTTGAAATTTATTACGTATGAACATCTTATATAATACACGGTGAATAGGAGTTGAAAATATGGTTAATATCGAATTTAATAATGAAAATATAGAAAAGTGCCAGTGCCCATGCTGTTCAGTACAGGCCGTAAGTAAATGTGCATACGAAAAACTGGATAAATTACAGAAAATGAGCGGTAATCCAAGTCCAGAAGATGTACCTGGAATGTACTGTGTATCTGGAAAAACTGAATGTGATGACTTTAATCCAGATGGAGCCTGTCAGTGCCCCAAATGTGAGGTATGGAAAGAATATAAATTAGATGAAGGAGAACCTGCAGGATACTTCTGTCAAAACGGGAAAGCTAAATAATTAGTTAGTTTAATGATTAAATCCATTAAATTAGAGTAATCCATAAAATTTTAACTTAATAGTCCTTAATGAATAAAATGGAATTTATTTAACTTAAATTATCAAAGCAGCTATTCAATAAAATTCAACTCCATTTAATCTTAAATACGTTTTTGATCATGTATTTATCTGCAATCACGTTAATATTACACAAAAAATGGAGGGTTGAGCTATGGCCAATATAGAGTTTAATATGAGTACAATTGGGAAGTGTAAATGCCCAGAATGCCCAGTACAAGCTCAAAGCAGCTGTACAATGGAAAAATTAGATAATTTAGAGAAAACCATGGACTATCCACCAGAAACAACAATAGCTAAAGAAAAAGAGATAACATCTCATCCAGAGCATGTGCCTGAAGCCTACTGCGCAACAGGGACAGCAACCTGTCCCGATCTTGATCCAAATAACAGGTGCCAATGCGGTACCTGCGATGTCTGGAAAGAAAATAGGTTAAGTGAAGGGGAGCCAGGCGGATATTTCTGTGAAAATGGTAAAGCACCCTAACTTAAACATAAACCAAAACTTTTTTTTCACTTTTTTAAGTTATATTCCATTACATAACCAGTTTTTTAACTTATCATCTTATGAAATAGCCCTTTAGAACGTTTTATTTATATTGCATACTTAGCCATATTTTACTACAAGAGTTAACCATTTAGCCAGTAGATTACTCATTTTTAAAAATAAACCTCTAGATTTTTCTCGGCATAACTTTAATAATATTCATACTATATATACAAAATCATGGAAACCAAACGATTCATCCTCTTAGACATCGATTATGTAACAGAAAACAACCGCCCAGTGGTCAGACTCTTTGGAAAAGAACGTGGAGACGACAAAGGGAGATCTATAATTGTGCTGGACAGGCATTTCAGACCTTACATCTATGTAATTCCCAGAGGCAACATTGAAGACTGCATCAAGCAGATTAACACACTTGACGTGGATGAAATCAGGATCGTCCAAAAAAAGGACATTACTCAGGAAAAAGAAATGCTGGAAGTTATTTTGTTCCATCCTCAAGATGTTCCTAAGCTTAGAGATAAAATATGGAATCTAAGCGAAGTGAAAGAAATCAGAGAGCATGATATTCCTTTTTACAGGAGATATTTGATTGACAATGCCCTTTTCCCAATGGGCGAAATTGCTGTAAGCGGGAAAACCAAAACACAAAAAGCAGGGCCAGGAATTTCATCAACTGATGAGAATTTATGTATTTTTAACATGGAAGGAAAACCTGAGCCAGTAGATGGTGGAATTCCAGATTTAAAAGTCATGAGTTTTGATATTGAAGTTAGAAATCCAAAAGGGATGCCGAGCGCAGATAAAGACGAAATAATCATGATAAGTCTTGCAAGCAACTTTGGGCTTGAAAGTGTACTTTCAACTAAAAGTTCCTCATTTGACTATGTGGAAACCCTTGAAAGTGAAAAAGAAATGATAAAGCGTTTCGTTGAAATTGTAAATACAGAGTGTCCAGATTTAATTTTAGGATACAACTCAGATAACTTTGATTTTCCATATATCAATGATAGGGCAAAAAAATTAGGCGTTCCCATGAATATAGGAATGGACGGTTCTGGAATTAAATTTTTAAGGCGTGGATTTACATCAGCAGCTGTAGTCCGCGGCAGACTGCATATTGACCTCTACCCAATTATGAGGCGCCACCTGACACTTGACCGTTATACATTAGAAAGAGTATATAAAGAGCTTTTTGGTGAAGACAAGGAAGATGTGGAAGGAGATGAAATCTGGAAATACTGGGATTCAAATGGTGAAAAATTGGAAGAACTATTTGAATATTCCATGGACGATGCTATTGCAGCCTATAAAGTGGGAGATAAAATGCTGCCAATAAACAGGGAACTTACCAGAATTGTAGGGCAGCCTTTTTTTGATATCACAAGGATGGCATCTGGACAAATGGTAGAATGGCTGCTTACACGAAAAGCATACGAATACGGAGAAGTAATACCTAATAAGCCATCTCAATCAGAATATTCAAGGAGAAGAGGTTTTAAATACGTAGGGGGTTACGTTAAAGAACCTGTAAAAGGCCTTCACGAAAATATCCTCTCTTTTGATTTCAAGAGTCTGTATCCAAGCATAATCATTTCTAAAAATATCTCTCCAGATACTCTGGTAAAAAATGGAGAGGCTGAAGAATATTATACTGCTCCTGAAGTACCCCATAAATTCAAAAAAGAGCCTATTGGTTTTGTACCGTCGGTAATTGGAAATCTACTGAAAGAAAGGGCAAAAATAAAGGATATTATGAAAAAAATAGATGATCCCGTGGAGAAAAAGATACTAAACGTTCAGCAGCAGGCGCTTAAAACCCTTGCAAATTCCATGTACGGCCTTTATGGTTTTGCAAGGTTTAGATGGTACAGTGGAGAGTGTGCCGACGCTGTAACTGCATGGGGACGAGATTATATCAAAAAAACCATGAAAAAAGCAGAAGAGTTCGGTTTCAAAGCTATTTATGCAGATACTGATGGTTTTTATGCTACATATACGGGAAATATAGAAGACGACTCTTAAAAGCTGACAAACCAAATTAACAATATAACTTTTTTATAAATATATGCTGATTAAAAAGCCTTGAGGACTTATTATGGACAAAATTTTAGACACATTTCAAGTTGAAGATACTCATTACGCTTCTTTTGCAAATAAAACAAAAATATCAATAGAAAAAGGCGAAGGAGTGTATGCTTACGATGAAGAAGGTAAAAAATATATAGATTTCACTGCAGGGTGGGGAGTAACAAGTATAGGACATGCCAATCCTGTTATTATAGATGCTCTTCTAGAACAGGGACAGAAAATTATACAAAATCCAAATTCAGGAGCAACATACTCACCAGCAAGGTCCAAACTTATATCATTAATGCACGAGATCTTACCTGAAAATTTAACCCGTATATTTTTTGCAAATAGCGGGGCAGAAGCAAATGATGCTGCAATCAAGCTTGCAAGGAAAGCAACTGGAAAGTTAAACATTATATCTACCGTAAACAGCTTTCATGGAAGGACTATAAGTACTGTATCTGCAACAGGACAGGACAGCCACAGAGACAGATTTAATCCGTTGATCCCAAACCATATTTTTGTCCCGTACAACGATATCATGGCTATTGAAAAAGTTATAGGCGATGATGTCGCTGCGGTAATAGTTGAACCTATACAGGGTGAAGGTGGAGTTAATGTGCCAGATCAGGAGTATCTTAAAAAATTATCTGATTTATGCACCAAAAATAATGTTCTTTTAATAGCAGATGAAATTCAGACGGGATTTTACAGGACTGGATCTTTGTTTGCCTCAGATAATGTTAAGATTGATATTCTGACCATGGCAAAAGGTATCGCCGGAGGATTCCCTTTTGGAGCATTTGCAATTACAGAGAACGTACACGATAAACTTAACACAGGAGACCACGGCGGGACATACTGTGGAAACCCCCTCGGCTGCGCAGTTGCATATTCTGTCATCAGTTATATGCAGGATAACAAAATCTGGGAAAATGTGGAAGATATAAGTAAATTCACATTTGAAAAACTAAATGGATTAGAAAAAGAATATCCAAATATAATAAAAGATGTAAGGGGAAAAGGGTTATTAATTGCCATAGAATTATTGGATGAAGATGTTACGTCTTCCCTAAATTCAAAATGTCTTGATGAAGGACTTATCTTAAATGTCACTCACGGGAACATAGTCAGAATATTTCCAGCTTTAAATATATCAAAAGATGAGATGGAAAAAGGGCTAAAAATATTTGAAAACACTTTAAGAGAATTATAATCAATTTTAATTGGTGCAAAAAATGTCAAATACAGTAAAAGAAAAATTTGACAGGACCATGGAAATTTCAGATAAATCAAGAAAAATTAAAGAGATTGCAGTAGATCTCGGGGCAGATCTTTGCGGAATAGCAAGCCCAGACCGGTTCAACGGCGCCCCTAAAGGTCATCACCCTTTAGACATATATCCTGATTGTAAATCAGTGATAGTCTTTGCAAAAAGGGTTCCCTATGGATCTATATATGCTGAAAACTCCATTACATATACACATGCCAATAATGTAATTACTCAACTTGTTGATAGCTTAGGGTTGGAACTTTGTCTATTTTTAGAAGATTTAGGGATAAATACAGTCCCTATCCCTTCTGATGATCCTTCCGAATACTGGGAAGCTGATAAACAATATGCAAGGGGTATTTTATCACTGAGGCATGCAGGCTATTTTGCAGGGTTAGGAGTCATGGGTAAAAATACCCTGCTTATAAATGGAAAATACGGCAACATGATCCAGATCGGGGCAATTTTAGTAGATGTCCTACTTGAAAGTGACCCTATTGCAAATTATGAAGGTTGTCGAGAGAAATGCAGCCTTTGTATAGATTCATGCCCTCAAAAAGCACTGGACCAAACAACTGTGAATCAAAAGCTGTGCAGAGAACTGTCAAATTTCATAACAGAACGAGGATTTAATTTAAAGAAATGCAACATATGCAGAACCATATGCCCTAATTGTAAGAATATAAAAAATTTGAGGGCTAATAATGTCAAATGAAGCTTTAAAAGAGAAATTTAATGAAAATGCAGAAAAATACGATAAAATAAGGAAGTTAATTATCCCCTGCTTCGATGAATTATATGACATAACTAAAAATCTTGCAAATTCCAAAAAAGACAAGCCACAAATATTAGATTTAGGTGCAGGAACCGGCTTACTTACAAAATATCTATTCGAAAAGTATCCTGAAGCAGAATTTACATTAATTGACCTTTCAGAAGAAATGCTTAAACTAGCTAAGAATAGATTTCAAAGATATAACAACTTTAAATATATTACAGCAGATTATCTTGAGCATGATTTCAATTCATTTGATATAATAGTTTCATCACTTTCAATACACCATATAGAAGATAAAGAAAAAAAGAAATTATATAAAAAGATTTATGATGCCCTCAACCCTGAAGGAATATTTTTAAATGCAGATCAGGTAATCGGTTCAACTCCAGATATTGATAAGACCTATCAAATGAACTGGATGGAAAAAATAGATGAAAATAAATTTACTGGGCCTGAAAAAGATACTGCTATAGAACGCATGAAATTCGATAAGCCTGCAACGCTTGATGATAACCTTAAATGGCTTAGAGACTGCGGGTTTGAAGATGTAGACATCTACTATAAATATTATAATTTTTGTATTTTCTATGCTAAAAAACCATAAATCTAAAGTAAGTTAGCTGTTTAAGAGGTACAACATGAGTATAAGCTATATTGAGCTTGATAACGAGCATATAGATTCAATTAGGCCATTATGGGAAAAATTAAGGGATCATCATAAAGAGCTATCTCCCTATTTTTCAGAAAGGTATGTTGAATTAACATTTCAAGAAAGAAAAGATGATTTATTAGAGAAATCTGAAAAAGGGATTTTAAGAATAGATACCGCCTACGATGAAGCAGCTGAACAGTATATTGGATACTGTATAAGTTCCATTTCAGATGAAAAAGTAGGAGAAGTGGATTCAATATATTTAGACAAAAAATATAGATCTTCAGGTATTGGAGATGCTCTTATGAAACGTTCGCTTGACTGGATGGATCAAAACGGCATAGAAACTAAAAGAATCATGGTAGCAGCAGGTAACGAAAATACGCTTGTATTTTACGGCCGCTATAAATTCTTTCCAAAACATATAATTTTAGAGCAGTCCAATAAATAACGAGGGAAAACTATGCAGCTTGATTATAAAATTAGAATTACAGCAGAACACGAAGGTGCTGATTTCTTTGGTGTTGCAGATCTATCACGCGCAACCGACGCAATTACAGATCAAGGAGGCGAAATATGCGCCAAATATCCTAAAGCAGTCTCTATAGGCATTAGATTACCTCAAGCCATCGTTGATGAATTGCCAAGTCGAGATAACCGTGCTGTGGCAGTTAATTACCGGCATGCTTATGATATCACAAATTTACGTCTTGACCTTTTAACATCAAAGTTAGGGAGTATTATACAACAGAAAGGATATAATGCACTTCCAGTACCTGCATCAGAACGTTTTGATGATGAACGAATATGTGCTGTCTTTTCACATAAATTAGCTGCAAATTTAGCGGGTCTTGGATGGATTGGAAAAAGTTGTTTGCTCGTAACCCCTGAAGCGGGCCCTAGAGTTCGCTGGGCCACTGTACTTACAGATGCCCCACTAATTATAACTGGAGAACCAATGGAAGTACGGTGCGGCGAATGCAATGAATGCGTAGAAATATGTCCAGTATCTGCATTTACAGGAGAGCCATTTAAAGAAAATGAGCCTCGAGAAGAAAGGTATGATGCCCGAAAATGTGAGGAATACCTTTATAACGCTGATGAAGATGATGATTGGGCTGTCTGCGGCTTATGCATTTATGTTTGTCCATATGGGAGAAAATAAAAAATTCATCCCTATTTAACAAATCTTTCCAGAAATCTATTCATTTTCATAAATGTTCCAGATAACGGGCCTAACCTGCGCCCAATTTTATTTAAAAGATTTAAATCTCTTTTTTCTAAAGCACCTATAACTGCTAAAATAAATAAGTAGATGAATGAAAAGACTGAAAGCGCGACAAATAGACCTATAACTGTTTTAGGAATTAATCCAATTATTACGCCAGTTAAAATTGATGCAAATAGTATTTTAACCAGATTGACATAGGGTAATTGAGTATTGCTTATCTCAAGAACTTTCCATACTGAAAAAGCCATGATTATAAATGTAGCTACTGATGTAGCTGCTGCTGCACCAGTTAAACCATATAAAGGGACAAGTATCCATGTTAAAATCAGGTTTACAATGCTTCCCAAAATTAAAAAGTACATTGGCAGATATGGTTTTCCCAATCCTTGAGAGATGCTTGATGATACGATATAAATAGAAAAAAATGCCATGGCAGCTATTAAAATAGTCAATGCATTGCCTGCAACAAGATAAGCAAGCGGAGCCCTCGGGAATATAATTGCAAGTATCGGCTGGGAAAAGAGTATAACAAGTGCACAGAGAGGAAGAAGAACCATAATCAAGTACCTGTAAGAATATATCACATATTTTTGAATTATATGGTTATTTTTAAGGCTTAAAGCTTCTGAAGCTGCAGGAAGTATAGCCACTGCAATAGATGAAGAAATTATAAGTGGAATCCTCGAGACAGGGCTGACAATATTGTAATAACCAACATAGGTTTCATTCAAAAATATATTAATAATATATGTCCCTGTATCAAATAAGGCCAGTTCAGCCAGTCCAACCACAGTAACAGGTAATGAAAATATCAAAAGTTTTTTAGCCAGACCATATTCATTAATATGCCTTAAACTTTTTTTTGCATCCTTGATGTTTTTCCATATTTTTTGCCTGAACAGTAGCAGCGAAAGAACCGCAGCTATAGCAAATCCTATTATAGTCCCTATAACAGCCCCCAATACATAAAAACCCAATAAGATCAGGCTTACAGTCAATATTATCGTGAAAATCTGTTCAAATGCCCGGGTTAAAAGAAGATTACCCATGTCCTGATAACCCTGAAATACGCCTCTCACTAATCCTAAAATTATGCTGAAAGGCGTTATAAGTCCTATTATCTGGAAAAGAATTATAATACTCGGTTGCCAGTGTAAAAATGGGGCTAATGGCTCTGCGAGGAAAAAAATAAGCAAAGTAGCAATGATGCTCATTACAACCATGATTTTTGCAGAGGTCTTAATAACCTGTTTAACCATATAAGTATCATTTTTAGCGTGATATTCAGCCACGTATTTTGCTACAGCAGGAGGAATACCTGCAGCCGCAACTAATATCAAAACATTTTGTAGAGGAAGGACAAGGCTTACAATACCATAACCTGTAACGCCTAATAAATACTGTATTAATACCCTATAAAGATAGCCGCCTATTCTAAATAGAACATTTCCAAATAAATTAAGGAAACTACCTTTTACTACTTTTCGCATGCCATTCCCCTATTAAATATAATATTTGCAAGTAATATATTACTGCAATAAAGTTATTATCTCTTCTTAAATAAAAGGTTAATGGATTTTAATGGAATTAATGTATAATTAAAAAAAGAGATTTGTTATGTTGGTTAAACATCCCAGCTAGCGAATTTTCAAAAATAGAACTATATACAATTTTTAAATACGAAAAATAAATTTAAAAGATTTTAAAGAGTGACATATTTTTCACTACTTACAATTTCATCTAAATGTTTCCTCGGCCTTGCATGTGGATTTTCATCTGCATATCCTAAAGTAAACATTGCAGGAACCCTTATTCTTTCAGGAATGTTTAAAATATTCCTGACTTTTTCTTCATCATATGCCCCAAGCCAGCACGTTCCAAGACCCAGTTCTGTAGCTTCAAGAATCATGAATGACACTGCAATTGAAAGATCTACTGTATAAGCATGCTGTCCACAGGGCATTACCCTTTCTGATTCTGTTGAGCATGCAACGATTGTAATTGGAGCTTCAGCGACAAACTGCTGTCCATTTGCTGCTTCTACAAGTTTTTCTCTTGATTCTTTATCTTTAACTACTATAAATTTCCATTCCTGACGGTTAGCAGCAGATGGGGAAATTCTAGCTACTTCCAGTATATCCTGAAGTTTTTCATCTTCAACTTCAATGTCTTTATACTTTCTAATACTACGCCTTTTACTTACAGCTTCAAAAACATCCATAAAATCACCTTCAGCTCAAATTAAAAATTCTAATTAAGATAAACATTAAAAATTCATTTTCAGTATTATTTTATTGTTTTTATCTCTTAAATTTTGTCAAGTTTTCTATTTCATTAAAACAGTACCAAAACCCTCGAACATGAATGTTCGGTGCATGTAAAAAATCTATGATTTTGCGGTTCAGGAAATTGAAAATTTCCTTCAACACCGAAAATTCTATGAATTTTCGAGTGGATAAAAATGAAAAATGAGTTGATTAAATTTAAATTATTCTAAAGTTTATTATTCTGCCATATCTAGTGTGCATCTTCTGCGTCTATTAATTCGCCGTATTCTATTTCTAGCTGGCATCCTTTAGGGCCGCAGCACCAGTGTGGTAAATCAAATTCTACTAACATGGATTTCACCTCAATGTTGTGTATACTGTACTAATTGAGACTAAATTATATTTAAATTAAGTACGGACAAGAAAGATACATACTGCACTTTTGTATACTAACTACCATAATTACATAATTTCAAAAAAACAATAGTAAAAATTTAATTTCAAAAAGAATTCTAAGTTTTAGCCTAAAAATAAAATTTTTGAATTAGTCCCCGCTTTCAAGCAGGTTCATTATTTCCTGCTTTAACTGTAAAAAATCAGGACTTAAACTATCTCTAATTCTCTTAATATTAACTTCAAATATCTTAGCAATTTTGCCCGGGCTTTTGCTCATTAAAATAACTCTATCTCCTAAAAATATCGCCTCATCAATGTCATGAGTTACAAAAATAATTGTTTTACCTTTATCCTCCCATATTTTGAGCAGATCTTTTTGAAGCTGACTTCTGGTTTGAATATCAAGGGCTCCAAACGGTTCATCCATTAAAAGTATATCTGGATCACCCGCTAACGATCTAACAATTGCAACTCGCTGTTTCATCCCGCCTGAAAGTTCATGAGGCATGGAATCTCTAAAATTTTGGAGTCCCACTATTTTCAGGTAATCTTCAGCAATTTTGTACCTTTCTTCTTCTGCAACTCCTTTCATTTCCAGGGGAAATGCAACATTTTCAATGACACTTCTCCATGGAAAAAGGGAATATTCCTGAAATACCATTCCACATTTGCAATCAGGCCCTATTATTGCTTCATTATCCATTAAAATTTGGCCAGAACTTGGTTTATCCAGACCTGCTATAAGCCGGAGAATGGTGGATTTTCCACATCCTGAAGGGCCAAGAATGCATAAAAATTCTCCTTCCTCAACCTGGAAATTAATATCGTCTACTGATTTAAATGTAGTTCCTTTGCTTTCAAATATCCTCGAAACGTTATTTACAGCTATTTTAGACATGTTTCACCCATTGTTTAATTTCCGCTCCATAAAACATACTTATTTTCAGCCCTTCTAAAGGAATAATCCATTAAAAATCCAATGATACCTATTATAATCATTCCAACAATTACTCCGCCAGTATCTATTAAATTCATAGATTCCATTATTAAATAACCTAAACCAGATTTTACAGCAATCATTTCCGCTGCTACAGTACACATCAATCCTATTCCAATTCCTACTCTCAAGCCAGTGAAGATGGAAGGTAAAGATGCAGGCATTATAACATTAGTTAAAATTTGGCGTTCGGAAGCACCTAATGTATATGCAGACTCTACAAACACTTTATTTATTCTTTTAACCCCATCTATTGTATTAATAAGCACAGGGAAGAATGTTCCAATAAATATAATAAAAACAGCAGATTCAAATCCGAGTCCAAACCAGAGCATGGCAAAAGGTATCCATGCAAGGGGAGGTATTGGCCTTAAAATTTGAATAGTTAAATTTGAGAGGTTTTCAGCTTTTTTTGACCATCCTAAAATAATTCCCAAAGGAACTGCAATAGCCGCTGCAATAATTAAACCAGTGATAACCCTTGAAAGCGTTGCTAAAGTATCTATAAGCAGTTCATTAGTTCCTACTAATCCTAAAAATGAGCTCATTACCTCAGATGGTGAAGGTAAGATATATTCAGGGATAATATTGAATGAAGTTAATAGAGACCAAACTATAAGGATCAAAACAGGTATTATAAGTGCTGTCAAGTAAACATTTATTTTTTTCATATTATCTTCCTGTAACCATTTTTAAGGCAAATACTGGAGGTCAAATATTTCATTTTGAGTTAAATTATGCTCTACATATCCCATTTGTCTCTGAATACTTACTATTTTTAAATCATTGTTTATAAATTCTTTATCAGGCACTGTAACAAATTTAATGTGGCTGAGTACCTTTTTTTCTGTATTAACATCTATTTTATATTGTTTTGACAGTACTGAAACTGCCTCATCCCTGTTGTTATTAATATAATTAGTTGCATTCTGGTGTATTTTAAGTATTTTTTTAAGTTTATCTGGATTATTTTGCATGAAATCACTGCTTGCTACTATAACACAGCAGGGATGATCCTTCCATATTTCATCAGAATACATGAATGTTTTTCCATATCCTCCAGAACTTGCTTGAGTAACGTATGGTTCCCATACAATGTAGCCGTCAATTCTACCGGATTGAAGAGCCTCTGGCATTAAAGAGGTTTGCATTTCCCTTATATCAATTGACTTAGGAGTTATATTATTTTCCTGAAGTAAATAATCCAATAGAATATCTTGTATAGATCCTCTAGATGGTATAATCATAGTTTGACCCTCAAAATCAGCTACATTATTAATATTTGAATTTTGTGCAATTACTATGCCGCTGCCCTCTTCATTTACAGCCCCAACAATCTTTAATGGCATTCCTTTATCTATGGCCATTGTTGCAGGTGCAGTTCCAACATATCCAACATCAATTTGTCCAGCAGCCATAGCAATCACTATATCCGCGCCAACATTAAAAGACTGCAGTTCAACTTTCATCCCTTGAGCTTCAAACATTCCCTTTGCATTTGCAACAGCTAATGCTGCACTATGTTGGTCATTAGCCAGATATCCAATGCGTACCGTATCTTTTGGATGGGCATTATAGCTATAAACTCCCGATAATGCAATAATTACAACTACAACCAGACAGCCCATCAACAACTTATTCATAGCTTATAAACCCATGCTATTTTTTATATTAGTATAATTTTAAGACTATTTTAATGTTTGCTTAGTTAGTTTAGCCGCGAATACTCCTGCACCAAAGCCATTATCGATATTTACAACTGCAATCCCCGGAGCACATGACTGGAGCATTGCAAAAAGAGCAGTAAATCCACCCTCACCAACACCATAACCCACTGATGTTGGAACGCCGATAACCGGTACATCAACAAGTCCGGCAACAACAGAAGGCAATGCACCTTCCATTCCTGCAACCACTACGAGTGCTTTAACATCTGCTTCAATCATTTCAGTGATATGTGCAAAAAGCCTGTGAATTCCTGCAACACCCACATCATAGGATGTTAAAACTTCACAGCCCACTTCCTCAGCGGTTATCCGTGCTTCCTCTGCAACTGGAATATCAGATGTTCCAGCGGTGATTACTCCAATTTTACCCTCTTTTTCGATTTCATGGTTTTTAATGAGTAAAATTTTGGCCCGCTTGTTGTAATCCAATTCAAAACCTTTATCCTCAAGAATGCTAATTTCAGGCTTTATTAAATCATATCTTTCTTTTTCAAGTTTTGTTATCATTAATCTGCCGCTATCTGCACCTCTAAGTATGATTTTTATAAGATCTTCATCTTCTTTGCTTTCTGCAAAAATTGCCTCAGGGATTCCAGTTCTTGCCTCTCTACCTGTGTCCAACTTTGCAAAATCCCCTATTTCCTCAATTTGCATTGTTTTAAGCTGTTTCTCGGCTTCTTGAAGCGAAATTTTTCCATCCATAAGTTCTTGAAGTATTTCTTTCATAGTATCACTAAATATTGTCCACTTCACTATATAAAGATCGAAGTATAAATTAATATTTTGTACGATAACTTATTTTATTTAACCCATTAAAATAATAGTCCATACAATTAAACAGATTCTAGAGGAATACAAAATGGAAAAAGCCAGGATTTTAGTTCAGGGAATCGTTCAAGGTGTTGGATTTAGACCAACAGTTTACAGAATAGCAGAAGAAATGAAACTTAATGGATATGTTAGAAATCTTGGAAACAGTGTTGAAATCATTTTAGAAGGTAAAAAAGGAGAAATTGAAAATTTTGCAAATAATTTAAAGCAGAATAAACCTCCAATATCTAAGATAACCTATTTAGAAATAGAATGGTTAAGTTCTTATGAAACCCCAGAATTTGATAATTTCATGATCCTTGAAAGTTCCGCTGACTTTTCAGGGTCTTCTGTAATTCCTCCAGATGTTGCAATATGCGACAAATGCCTGGAAGAAACACTTAATAAAGGAAATAACAGGTATAAATATCCATTTACTGCATGTACTGATTGTGGACCTCGTTTTACAGTTATAAAATCAATTCCTTACGACCGCGTGCGGACATCCATGGACGAATTCCCACTCTGCGATGAGTGCATGATCGAATATAAAGATCCGCTGGACCGCCGTTACCACGCTGAAGCTACCTGCTGTCCAACATGCGGGCCTTCTGTCTTTCTTTACAAAGACAAAATTTTAGATGTAGAAAATCCAATAAAAGAGGCTGCAAAACTCATAGATGAAGGGAATATACTCGCTATAAAAGGAATAGGTGGAACTCATCTTGTTGCAAAGACAACAGAAGATGATCCTGTAATCACTTTAAGAAAACGGCTTGGGAGGATGAATCAACCCTTTGCATGCATGTCACCAGATATTGAAACTATAAAGACATTTGCAGAGGTAAGAGATTTTGAAGAAGACGCCCTCCTATCAAGAAGAAGACCTATAGTCGTGCTTAACAAGAATAATAATTATTATTTAGCTCCTTCTGTCGCTCCAGAACTCCATAATCTTGGAATAATGCTTCCTTATTCTGGACTGCAGCACTTACTCTTCCAGGAAACCGATGAGCCGGCTTATATTATGACATCAGCAAATATACCCGGAGAACCGATGCTCATTGATAATGAAGAAATTGTAAATAAAATGGAGGGAATTGCAGATTACTGTCTTCTTCATGATAGAAAAATAATTAACCGGTGCGATGATTCAGTTATCCGATTTAGAGCTGGAGATCTGGCTTTTATAAGGCGCTCAAGAGGATATGTGCCAGAGCCATATGACTTCTCAAATATAGCAGAGGATACAAATATTCTTGCATTGGGGCCTGAACTAGATGTAACTTTTGCTCTCCTTAAAGATAAAAAGTGCTACGTATCACAGCATATTGGTAATACAACGAAATATGAAACTTACAAATATCTTCAAGAAGCCATAGATTACATGATAGACATAACAAGGACTGAAAAAATAGATGCTGTAGCATGCGACCTCCACCCAATGTTTTTTACAACTAAACTCGCCCATGAATTGAGCAAAAAGTTTGAATGTGAGGTTTTCGGTGTACAGCACCACCATGCGCATGCAGGTGCATTGTTTATAGATCATGGCATTGATGAACTGATATGTGTCGCTGCCGACGGTGTAGGTTACGGAGATGATGGATCTGCATGGGGCGGTGAGATATTACATGTTACAGATGAGAATTATAACCGTTTAGGAAGTTTAATGCCTCAAAACATGGCGGGTGGAGATTTAACTACCAAATATCCTATACGTATGGTCATGGCCATGATACATGACTACTACGATGATGAAGAACTTAAGCAGCTTATGAAAAATGAGTATGTTAACTATTTCAAGCACGGCGAAAAGGAAATAGATCTCATATTAAAACAGTTTGAACGCGGCTTCAATCTCCAGAAAACAACGAGTACAGGACGTGTTCTCGATGCAATTTCTTCTGCACTCGGAATTTGCGGCAAAAGGACTTATGAAGGAGAATGTTCAATGAAACTTGAATCTACAGCTTACTATGGCGCAGATACATGTGAAATCCCCGTTGAAATTAAAAAACATGATGGGATGAATATTCTTGATACTTCACAAATAATGATTTCAGTTTTGGAAAATAAAGAGAAAGGAATACCTGTAAAGAATATTGCATGTTCTGCACAAAGGGCTGTTGCTGAAGGCCTTGCAAAATTAGGTATTAAAGCAGCAGATAAAACTGGCGTAGATGTAATAGGTGGAACCGGCGGTGTGTTTTACAATGAAGCCATAAGTAAAACCATAAAAGATGTTGTAACGAAAGATGGATATGATTTTATTCAGCATAAAAATACCTGTGCTGGAGATGGCTCTGTATCTCTAGGTCAGGTTGCTATTGCTGCACTCCACTACAGGGATCAATAATTTTTTTTAATTTTTAATACATTCTAAATCAATTCTTTTTTTGCTGCATATAACCTATTAAATAGTTTAATGTGGCTCTCTTAAAAAACCTAATTTTATCTTTTAAATTAAATAAAGTAATGGCTTACCTAACATAATATCCATCAAATTTTAGTGTTATAATCTATTTTTAAGTATTAACTATCTACAATATAATATTACGTTTAGTTATAAAGTAAAGTTAGTATTAACTAATTTTAAGGGCAAAATCCGGCAAAAAAAGACCAAAAAAGACTTATTTTAGAAAAAGCTTTAAAAACTTTTAAATTAAATTAATAGGCATTTTACTTGTCCCATTTATCTATTACGTAATTTATATGCTACATTACCCTTGAATATGTTTTACACCATTTAAGACTCTTTTTCAATCCATAATGTCCCGATATAAAAGCTCTAAATAAAGTTATTTTATGGAAATAAAGTATAAATTGGGCTATTTTCTTAAAAATAACAATGCAGTGAGTTCGCCCGAGAAACAATTGTTAAATACGTTATCAGCGTGCCTTAAATTTAAAAATAAGCTATCAGCGTGCCGATTTTTTGAAAAAAAACCAAAACATTTATATGTGATCCTGATGTGAACTAATGCTGTCCCAAAATAGCTTAAATGGTTAAACACTTTCATAATACATTACTTAAATTATGTATTAAAACTAAAAAATCATAATATTGCACTGAACTCGTATTATGAAGTAAGTGATACCATAGTAGGTGGGCTATTGGGTCAAGAAATTTTCCTATGACATTGTCATAGAATCGGAGGCGGTACAATTAAGCGGAAACTCACATATGCAACAATGGTTGCAGTATGTGTGATGTTCAGTACGTTGCCATTTGCAACAGCTACTGAAATCCAAAATACAACTTTTAATGTGACACAAAGCTCATCCGTAAATGCGGTTACGGAAAAGGGCTTAAAAACAGGAGCAAACGGAACATACGTTGTTGAATTACAGAAATGGCTCAAAGA
Organism: Methanobacteriota archaeon; assembly: GCA_023409695.1. Lineage (GTDB taxonomy): Archaea > Methanobacteriota > Methanobacteria > Methanobacteriales > Methanobacteriaceae > Methanobacterium_D. The sequence goes on from JAEYQZ010000215.1 coordinate 20,329, forward strand.
ACAGGGATATTACACAGGAGACGTTGATGGATCATTTGGTCCATACACAGAGCTAGCAGTTAAATACTTCCAGAATGACTCATGTATAGTCGTAGATGGATGGGTTGCAGAACAAACAGTAGGTGCAATGGAAGACATAAACGGTGTAAACATATTTGAAGAAGTATTCGGTACTTCTAAAAGTTCCAGTAATGTCAAATCAACAGATAAAACAAACGTAACCAAAAGCTCAACAACTACCACTAAATCTAATGTAAGCAAAACAAGCTCAACAACTACAAGTGTAACTAAAAAACAGAGCACAAGCACAGCTACAAGTACAAGTAAAAAAACCAGTACAGCATCATATTCAACTCTATCAGCGATCCTTGCAAGCGGTGCTAAATACGGATACAGTCACTCAGCCAGTACAGCAGCTGGAATGGTGGCAATAGGAAGCGGAGACTGCTGGGCAATGAGTGAATACCTCTATGGAAAACTCTCTGCAGCAGGTATCCATTCAAGAATAGTTCAGTACAGTACAGCATACTCAGCAAACCACAGATCAGTTCAACTGTATCAAAACGGTGCATGGGTTGACGTTCCGTACTCAAGTTATGGCTACAGTACCATGTTCAAGGCTACTTCAAGTAAGCCTGGAATGACTGTTTTAGCTTCTTGCTAATAAGCCAGGTTATTAGATGATCAGCAGCTTTTATGCTGTTGATTATCTTTTAAATTCCTATTTTTAAAATAAAATTTAAAATTAGATTGATAATTAATAAATAAAAAAAATTAATTTTATTAAATATTACTCTGAACCTAATTTTAAGTTCAAAAAAAGTAACTTAGATTCTATTCATTTAATGTAAAATTAAAGTTAATAGGGACGTTCAATATTCCCTTCTAATAATTTGATTATATTTCTTCTTCGTTTTGCTTCCATTAACAGTATTTCAGCATATTTTTTTGCCTTGTCATATCTCTCTATGAGATCTTCAAGATCTTCAATTACATCTTCATGCCCCAAACTGAACCGAGCCTCTATCTCCTGTAATTTTGAGAAATCATCCCCTTTAACGTCCATTTTGATAGTATCTCTATCTATACATATTTGAATTTCGACTTTTTGAGATATATCATAATATTTTCGTGGCCGACCACGTTCTATCTTTTGAAAAGAAGATTTTAAAAGCCCTAACTCTTCCATTGCTTTTAAATGTTCAATGATGGCTTTTTGCCCTATTTCAAGTTCCTTTGATATTTCACTTACAAAACGGGGCTCTCCTGTTAATAGAATCAGTATATCTCTTCTTGTCTTACATCCCATGACATCAAGTATTGCTTCAAGATCCATTTTTCATCCCTGATTAAAGTTATTTAAATTTAAATATCTTCCATTTAAAATTTATATATGAAGTTTCATTAATTAGATATAGTATTCATACATTCATGACCCGCATCACGTGATCTGTGTTTAAATTTATACTGATTAAATTCTAAAATTTAAACAAACTACATTTCAAGTTATAATATAAGTGTCTTGCAGCAAGTTATTAACATGAATGTATAATAAATTTAATACAAACACTTTACTTTTTTTATACAATTACCATATTGGTAGAAAGATTTATATAACCTTTTGTAACTATAACCTATTAAAGATTACTATTATTTTTATCACTACAAAAGGTGAATTAATGACTGATAAAGATGAGTTAAAAACGCTAAAAAATGATCTGAAAGAGAAAGAATCAGAAATTGAAGATCTGAACAAGCAGATTGAAGAAAAAGATCAGAAAATAGATGATTATTTCTCACAAATGCAGCGACTTCAAGCTGATTTTGAAAATTATAAGAGACGATCAGAAAAAGATATTGACAGCTTCAGAAAGTATGCCAATGAAGGCCTGATCATCAAATTAATAGACACTTACGAAGACCTCAAGAGAGCTTTAAAATCAAGCGAAGAGGGCGAAAACCTCAAAGAAGGTGTTGAATTAATTTACAAGAATCTGAAAAATGTACTTGAAAAAGAAGGGCTTGAAGAAATCCCAACTACCGGTGAAAAATTCGATCCATTTAAACATGAAGCATTAATGACAGAAAACCATGAAGACTATGAAAGTGGAGTCGTAACCGAAGAACTTGCAAAGGGATATACCCTCAAATCAAAAGTAATCAAATGTGCAATGGTTAAAGTTTGCAAAAAATAATCAATTTACGTTAAATTAAAAATATTTACAGAAATTATGAAATGTTAGTAAAATAAGGTGATATAATGGCTAATAATAAGAAAGAAAAAATTATAGGTATAGATCTTGGAACAAGTAACTCCGCAGCATCAGTTTTAGTTGGTGGAAAACCAACCATCATACCAAGTGCGGAAGGGGCAACCCAGTACGGAAAGGCTTTCCCAAGTTACGTTGCATTTACTCCTGATGGACAGAGGCTAGTTGGAGAACCTGCAAGAAGACAGGCAGTAACAAACCCTGAAAACACAATAAGTGCCATAAAAAGAAGTATGGGTACCGATTACAAAGTAAATGTCCTGGGGAAACAGTACACTCCTCAAGAAATTTCTGCTTTCATCTTACAAAAGATTAAAAAAGATGCAGAAGCTTTCCTTGGTGAAGAAGTGCAGAAAGCTGTTATTACAGTTCCAGCATACTTCAACGATAACCAGAGGACAGCAACAAAAGATGCAGGTACAATTGCAGGTCTTGAAGTTGTAAGACTAGTAAATGAACCTACAGCAGCAAGTTTAGCATACGGTATCGATAAAGAGCAGGAAGAAGAACTTGAAATTATGGTTTTCGATTTCGGTGGTGGAACACTCGACGTAACCGTTATGGAATTCGGTGGAGGAGTATTTGAAGTTAGATCCACAAGTGGTGACACCAAACTCGGTGGAACCGATATGGACAATGCCATCATGAACTACCTCGCAGATGAATTCAAAAGAGAAACTGGAATAGACATCATGAATGATGACCAGGCTGTCCAGAGATTACGAGAAGCATCTGAAAAAGCAAAAATAGAACTTTCAACAACCTTAACATCTGACATAAACCTTCCATTCATAACTGCAACTGCAGAAGGTCCAAAACACCTGACAACTACATTAACAAGGGCTAAACTCGAAGAATTAGTTGACCCAATCATTAAAAGATGTAGTGGACCAATGGAACAGGCATTATCCGATGCTAAAATGTCCAAATCTGACGTTGACAAAATTATATTAGTCGGTGGACCAACAAGGATGCCAGCTGTACAGAGCTTTGTTGAAAAATTCATAGGTAAATCAATTGAGCGAGGAATAGACCCAATGGAATGTGTAGCTATGGGTGCTGCAATTCAGGGTGGAGTTTTAGCAGGAGAAATCAAAGACCTTGTATTACTTGACGTTACTCCATTATCCCTTGGAATAGAAACTCTTGGTAATGTATCTACCAAATTAATAGAAAGAAACACTACAATCCCAACCAAAAAGAGCCAGATATTCTCAACTGCAGCAGACAACCAGACATCTGTAGACATCCACGTTTTACAGGGTGAAAGGCCAATGGCATATGATAACACAACCCTTGGAAGGTTCCAGTTAGTGGGAATACCACCAGCACCAAGAGGAATGCCTCAAATCGAAGTATCATTCGATATAGACGCAAACGGTATCATGAACGTTTCAGCTAAAGATATGGGAACTGGTAAAGAACAGGCAATTACTATAACTGCTTCAACTAAATTATCACAGGACGAAATTGACCAGAAAATTAAAGACGCTGAAATGCACGCTGAAGAAGACAAAAAGAGACAGGAAGAAATTCAGGTCAGAAATGACGCTGATTCAATGATATACACTTCAGAAAAAACTCTTGAAGAACTGGGAGATAAAGTAGATAAAGACCAGAAAGAGAAAATAGAAGCTTTAGTTAAAGAACTAAGGGATTTAACTGGAGGAGACGATATCGCTGCAATTAAAAGCAAAACTGAAGAGTTAACCAAAGTGGTTCAGGAAGTAGGTGCTAAAATCTACCAGGAAGCACAGCAGGCTCAACAAGCTCAGCAGCAAGCACAACAGGATGCACAGGGTGCTCAAGGAAGCCAACAGGGCGGAGATGACGACACCATTGATGCAGACTACGAAGTTAAAAAATAAGCTTCATCTTATAAATATGGAGGGATTTTCATTCCTCCCTTTTATAAATATAAATAGGAAAAATCCCATAGATAGGTAAGATAAAAAGTTGGAGGAAATTCCTTCTTCTATTTTTAAATAATCGAAAACAATGATTTTCGAAACATAATCCCTCTAAAATAGGGAGTTCTTAATAAATAAAGTTAATTTTTATCATGAATTGATTAAAAGGTGAAGGTAAGATTGATATGGCAGAAAAGCGTGATTATTACGATATCCTCGGAGTAGAAAAAGGATCAGATAAAAAAGATATTAAAAAGGCATATCGTAAATTAGCAATGAAATATCACCCAGATGTAAGTGATGACCCTGAATGTGCAGAAAAATTTAAAGAAATAAGTGAAGCTTACGCTGTTCTTTCAGATGAAGACAAAAGACACACTTATGACCAGTTTGGACATGCTGGGATGGGAGGATACTCTACAGAGGATGCATTCAGAGATATAAACTTTGAAGATATCTTTAAAGGTTTTGGATTCGACTTTGGAGACATATTTGATATGTTCGGTTTTGGAGGAGGTCGAAGAAGAAGCCAGGCACAGAGAGGAAATGACGTCCTTTACGAACTCGACATTACGCTTGAAGATGCTGCATTTGGACTTGAAACTGACATAGAAGTACCACATAAAAAAACATGTCCAACCTGTGGAGGTACAAGGGCAGAACCTGGAACTGAAACAAGGCAATGTGCAACCTGTGGCGGTACTGGACAGGTACAGCATATAAACAGGACTCCTTTTGGTCAATTTGTTAATGTAGCACCATGTAGAGACTGTAGAGGTGAAGGAGTAATTGTTGACACCCCGTGCCACGAATGCCGGGGAAAGGGAATTGTAAGAGAAACCAATACAATTCATATAAAAGTGCCACCAGGTGTTGAAGATGGATCACGCCTCAGGGTTCCTGGTGAAGGAGATGTAGGTATTAAAGGGGGCCCATCAGGAGATCTTTATGTTATGATTTCTGTTAAGCCGCACAAGCTATTTGAACGTCATGGTTCAGACTTAATCTATGAACAGCCTATAAGCTTTGTACAGGCATCTCTTGGTGACGAAGTAGACATTCCAACCATAGGAGAAGAAGTAGTAAGCTTAAAAATCCCGGCAGGTACACAATCAGGCACTTCATTCCGTATTAAAGGTAAAGGAATGCCCCATTTACGCTGGAACGGTAAAGGAAATCTCTACGTTAAAGCAAAGGTTATTGTTCCTAAAAAATTAAGCAATAAACAAAAAGAGATTTTAAGGGAATTTGCAGATATAAGCGGTAAAGAAATTTATACTGAAGATAAAGGGTTCTTTGACAAGATGAAAGATGCTATTAAGCATTAAATCAGCCTTTTTAACCCTTAAATCTCAGAAATATTCTTTTTTTTTGATTACAATTAAATTGGATTACCTATTTAAATTCAGGTAAGACCTCATTTTTATAAAATTCAATACATTCATGCTGGTTGTTTCCTATTTGCTGGATGCAAATTCGGTCAAAGCCAGCGTCAATATTTTGTTTTATTGTGTCAATATGCACCTGTGGATCAGAGCTGCAGGGAATACTTTCAGGTATATCCTCTTTTTTAACGTTCTTTGCTAGTTCTTCAAAATGTGTCTGTGTAGGAATGTCCCAGCTTAAATTTCCTTTAACAGCCATTAAAGGCCAGTATTTATAGACTAAATCCACCGCTTTTTCATCAGTTTCGGCCCAGCTAAGTGAAAATTCAGAGTATGAGGGTCTGCCTTCTCCTCCTTTTTCATTAAAAATGTCTAAAATTTCTTTCTTTCCTCCGCTTACAATTAATCCATCACCATTGGCCGCGGCAGTAGTAGCAGCTATTGGTCCGTCTGCAGCCATATATATTGGCGGGAGCTCTTCAGGAAGGGTATAAATTCGCGTATTCTCAACATGATAGTAACATCCGTCATAGTCCTGCATTCCGCCCTGCCATAGTGTCCGGATTACATCAACAGCTTCTGCAAGCATTTCAATTCTTATTGGTGCTGGAGGCCAGTGATCTCCATAGATATGTTCATTAAGATTTTCACCAGAACCGACTCCTAAAATAAACCTTCCAGGCATTAATGTAGCTATTGTGGCCACGGCTTGAGCTACTAAAGCAGGATGCTGCCTGATTGTAGGGCATGTAACTCCAGTCATTAGACCTAAATTTTCAGTTACTTGGGATATCCCTCCAAGGGTACTCCAGACAAAAGGGCTGTTACCCTGTTGACTTAACCAGGGATGGTAATGATCAGATATACTTGCAAAATCAAACCCTGCTTCTTCAGCATGTTTAGCATAATTTATAAGTTCTTGAGGTCCAAATACTTCACTTCCAAGTTTAAAACCAATTTCTACCATAACATTCCCCCACATTTTTTAGACTTTTATAATATTTATTAACTTTTGAATATAAATTACTACTAATGCTGTTTCATTAACACGGCATTTTAAAGCGAGAATATTTTCAAAAATTGCCATATTTAAAAATAGCATTAAATGGAAATAAAATCGCTTAATTAAAGAGAAATAAGGTAATTAAAATGAATAATGATAGAGTTGTACCCGATACAGAAGAAAATGCAGCAAGATGCCGCTGTCCAGATTGTCCAGCATATAATGAATGCATGAAAAACAATGGAGAATTCTTCTTCTGCTCACGAGGCAGTACAGAATGCAAAATTGATAAAAGAGGATGTTTATGTTTGCACTGTCCCAATGAAATAAAATATAAACTTAACTGGTTTTACTACTGCGAAAAAGGTGCAGCCACAAGTAAACATGTTGCAAC
>JAEYQZ010000237.1 GCA_023409695.1 Methanobacteriota archaeon
GTATCAAATGGTCTAAAGTTGTAGTAAAAGATAATCACGGGAAAAAAGTTAAAATCAGTAAAATGTGGATTAAAGAGAACAAATTGTACATTAAAACTAAGAAGAGAAATAAAAATTCCAGTTATTCTGTATATATTCCACCTAAATCTGTAGGGGATTATGCAGGTAATAAATTAGTTAAAGGGCATATTTTCCGCTTTAAAACGGGAAATAAATAAATTCTTTTTACTTTTTTTTATTTATTCTGTTTAACGCACTAATTTTGGCATTATACACATCAAATTAAGTTGCGTAAATTGCTTAATCTATGATCATAAGTAGATATGATATATTTAAAGGTCTAAGCAAATTTTACTAATGTATTTCTCGTTTAAAAGATATGTATTGTAACAACATAGTTCATTAACAGTTCTTCTATTCATCAAGAATTTAAATAAGAGTATAAAAACTCCATTGTAAATAAATATAATATATTCTACGTATTTTGATCCTGACTTATTTAATGAGACAGTACTACTTAGGTGAAACAATGAGGAAAGTAGCTTTAAAAGTGGCATATATAGGAACAGATTTTCATGGATTTCAAAGACAGCCTGATTTTAAAACGGTAGAGGGCGAACTTATAGATGCTTTAAAAAATGCTAATTTAATAGATAACCTGAAAGATTCAGGATATGCAATAGCTGGCAGAACTGACAGGGGAGTCCACGCGCTTGGTAATGTAGTTTCATTTAGAACTGAGGAAGAAGTCATAATAAACCAGATCAATGATTTTTTACCTAAAAGCATACGGATTTTAGCCAAAGCAGGGGTACGTTTTGGATTTAAGCCAAGATTTGCAAAATACCGGCATTACAGGTATACAGTTGTAAATAATGATCATCTTAACTTAGATAAAATTAAAGAAGCGTCTGAAATTTTTCAAGGCACCCATGATTTTTCTAATTTCTCAAAAAGGAGTGAAAGGAACCCTGTAAGGACAATAGATAATATAGAAGTTAAAGTAGATGACAATTTCTTGATAATTGATGTAATTGGGGAAAGTTTTCTATGGAATATGGTTAGAAAAATTGCAACGACCCTTTTTTTAGTGGGAAATAATGAATTGAATATAGACAAGCTTCAAAAATTTTTTGATACATCAACTACCGCTGCTATTACTCCCATGCCTCCTGAAGGGCTTATTCTTATGGATACCATTTATGAGGGAGTGGTCTTTAGATATGATGAATATGCAAAAAACAAGTTCTTATCAGCACTTATGGAAGAATATACCTATAATCGAACTATCGCTGCTGCCGAAAAGATCATGATGGACGAATTAATTGGCCATTAATTAGTTAAGTTATTACTCTTAATTATAATTTATCTAGAGATCATTGAGTACTAAAAATGATTTACAACCATTTTAATTTTAATAATATATTTATTTAAGGCTTAAAAGTGAATAATATTATTTATCATATTCTTTTTATCTAAATGCGTATTATTATATTCTTAAAATCATTTATTCGATGAAAAATAATGATTTATAATAATCAAACTTACTTAACAAAAAACAAGATTATAAAAGCCCTTATTGTACAATAAACTATATTTCCCTTTTATTTTCAAATACGATAATTATTTAAGTGTTTAACAAGAATAATAATAATGGGTGATATTATAAGAACAATAATGATGGCTGGCGGAAAAGGGACGAGACTACGCCCCCTAACATTGGTAAGGCCTAAACCAATGATACCCCTGGTAAATAAGCCTATTATAGAATACACTGTTAATAAGTTGAAAAAATCTGGATTTAATGATATTATAATGACTTTGAATTATATGTCAACAAATATTAAAAAATATTTTAAAGACGGTTCTGAATTTGGTATGGATATAAGATATTCCGTTGAGAAATGGCCTCTTGGAACAGGAGGAAGTGTTAAAAAAGCAGAAAAGTATATAGATGATACTTTCATGGTTGTAAGTGGAGATGTGCTTACTGACGTTGACTTTAAGGATGTTGTAAAGTACCATAAAGAAAAAGGGGCAGTTGCAACAATGGTGTTAACTGAGGTTGAAGATCCTACTCATTTTGGAATAGCAGTAATGGATAAAGACCATAAAATAACTGAATATCTGGAGAAACCATCTCCAGAAGAAGCATTCAGTAACGTTGCAAATACTGGAATTTACATTTTTGAGCCTGAGATATTCGATTTTTTTGATGATAAAGAAAAAGAAGTTGATTTCTCAAAGGATATTTTCCCTGAAGTAATAAAACAGGATGCAGGAATATATGGGTACGTATTTGATGGATACTGGAACGATATTGGCCGGCCTGAAACATATCTTGAAGCTACCTATGATATTTTAGACCAGAAAACAGTTCAGAATTTATATAAAACAAAAATGGAAGAGAGTATTGGAAAAATAGGAAATATTTGGGTTGGAGAAAATGTTTTCATAGATGAAAAAGCCAGAATAGAGGGTCCAGTAGTAATTGGAAATAACTGTACAATTGAAGAAGGATGTAAAATATCAAGGGGCAGTGTAATAGGAGACAATGTTTCAATTGGAAAGGATGTAAACATCGATGGAGCAGTTCTTTTCCCAAACAGCATAATTGAAGATAATTCTTTCTTAAATGGATGTATAATAGATACGAAATGTTTAATCGACAAAAATACAGTTGTAGAAAATGGGGTTGTAACTGGAAGTCTTGTTGAAATTGGAAAAAACAGTATTGTGCGCTCTTCAAGGTCCATAACCAATAATATGAAAATTGTACCAAATTCTATAATTGATTCAGATTATGTAATGGAGGCAAAGTAATTCACTAGATAATTTGCCATAAATAAAAAACTCTTTTAAAATTGGAGGGTCCTTTATTTTTCTTAAATAACTCCCTCATTCAAATTATCTAATAAAGTATCGGGATAAAATTTCTTTTGGAGATTAAAATGTCATTGTATATAAATGAAATTAGGGGAGTTGTAAATTCAGAGATAACCAACGAATTTGCATCAAATTTAGGTAATATTATTGGAAATTTTGTTAGATCTGGAAAAAAAGTTATAGTTGGACGTGATATAAACGACCCATCCCAGATGATCAAACGTTCCATAACTGCAGGTATATTAGCAGCAGGGATCGATGTAATTGATTTTGGGGTTGCTCCAATACCTACTGTCCATTATGGGGCTGATCTGTATAATACTGACGTTCTTGTTACTATAACTGCTTCTCATATGCACCCTGAAGAAATAGACATCAAAGTGTTCAGCAATCATGAAATACCCTTAACTCAAAGGCATGCTGAGAAAGTATCCTGGGATAAAGTGGGTCAGCTTTCATATGTCCATGATTACGTTGATAAATACTTAAATGCAGTTTTAGAAAATACAGAAAAGAATGTCATAAGTAGTAGAGCACCTAAAGTGGTTGTAGACTGCGCGAATGGCTCAGCAGTACAGTTTTTACCTGAGATATTAAGTAGATTAGGCTGTGATGCTATACTATTTGGATGCCAGCCAACAAATGAAAGCGCCAGAAAATTTGCAGAACCCACACCTGAAAGTGTTTCCCTGGTCTCAAACCTTGTAAATGCAGTAGGCGCAGATATGGGCATTGCAATGGATAACGACGGTGATAGAGTAATTTTCATTGATGAAAAGGGAAATGTGATAAGGGACCAAACTGTACTTGCAATACTTGCAAGGGAAGCTTTAATTGAAAATCCAGAGGGAACGATTGTATCATCAATTACGGCATCAATGTCTCTAGATGAAATAGTATCAGATCACGGCGGTAAACTTCTAAAAGCACCAATGAACTGTGTCTTAGATGAAATAATAAAAAATAAAGCTGTATTTGGTGGAGATGATTCTGGAATGTATGTATTTCCACAGTTCCAGGAATGTTTTGATGCAATCTTTGCAGCTGTTAAAATGTTGGAAATAGTTTGTAAGCACAATAAAACATTTTCTACTTTAGTTAAGGAAATACCAGAATATCCAAGAACTGTTTTTTCTGTAGACTGCGAACATGATGAAAAACAGAAGATTTTAGCGAATTTAGAAGAAAATTTAAAAGAAAATGGTGAGATTGACACCACTGAAGGAATTAAAATGAAGGAAGAAGATTCATTTGTCCTTGTACGACCTTCAAGGTTTGAGCCATTGATGAGGGTTTATGTAGAGTCTAAATCTTCAGGTAAACTGCAAAAATTGAGCCATGATATAGAGAAGATGATGTAATTGATTAAATATTTTTTAGTTTAAGTCCGGTGACTTCAATGGAAAAAGTATGTAATGTTTCAGATGTTCCAGAGGGGACTATGAGGGGGTTAACTGTTAAGTTCAGGTACCTTCTTCTAGCAAATTTAGGTGGAAAATTCTATGCTATGGATGCTGTGTGCCCTCATATGGGAGGATATCTACCTATTGGTAAGTTTGAAAATGGTATTGTATCCTGTCCAGTACATGGCTCCCAGTACGATGTTAAAACTGGAAAGTTAGTTAAAGATGTCCCTGGTCTTTTGAAGATTGTTACCGGCGGCGGTTCGCGTGATTTGAACAGTTATGACGTCGAAGTGAAGGATGAGTCTGTTTTTGTTAAATTTTAAATTGAGGAATGAACTATAAAATTGATACCAAGTCTAATGATGGATTTAAATTTGATTGGTGTTTGAAAAAATCTGTCGAAATCATTAAACTCCTTGAACTATTCACATTATGCCATAAAAACATGGCAAGCCCCAGATATTGAAAAATTGTCACAAATGCTATATGTGGGAAAATATGAAAAGAAAGGAAGTTAAAAAGTTAATGTACGGACGGTTTATTGAACCTACAAAGCTAAAAAGAGATGTTTTTGCTGGAGTAGAACTTGAATTACCTATTATCAACTTAAATAAAACGGCAGTAAATTTTAAATTAGTTCATGAATTGACTGTAAAGTTTAAAAATTACTTTAACTTCAAAGTAAAAGCCAGAGATGAAAATGGTGTAATCTGTGCCCTTGAAGACCCAGTGACAGCTGATATCTATACTTTCGATTGTTCGTATAACAACCTTGAAATTTCATTTGGAAAAGAAAAAAACTTGTATCGTGTTAAAGAAAGGTTTGAAGAATATTATAAATTTATTCAGGACGTATTAAATAAAGAAAACCACACTCTGACAGGATTGGGTATTAATCCTTATAGAAAATATAACAAACGTCTTCCGATACCTAATGGAAGATACAGAATGCTGTACCATCATTTATGTTTATATAAAAGATATGCTGATGAAATAAGATTTCATGACGCGCCTGAATTTGGTATGTTTACCAGTGCATCACAGACTCATATAGATGTTAATTCCGATAATTTAATACAGGCCCTAAATGCATTTTCCAAACTTGAGCCAGTAAAAGCTGTTCTTTTTTCTAACTCTGTGTTAAACGGAGAAAACATGGAACTGGCTTGTAGCCGAGATATGTTATGGGAAGACAGTATGCATGGGTATAATAAGAAAAACATTGGAATGTTTGATGCCCTACCGCAAAGTATTGAAGAACTTCTTGAATATTTGCTCGGTACAAGCATATACTGCACTGAACAGGAAGGGAAATACATTAATTTCCAGCCTACTGTAGTAACTGAATTTTTCAAGAAAGAGAAAATAAACGGGGAATATTTTAAAGATGGAAAATATCATGAAATAACCTTTAAACCAGAAAAAGGAGATTTTAATTATTTTCGACCTTTCAAATTTGTAGATTTAACTTTTAGGGGAACAATAGAATTTAGATCAGTTTGTTGTCAGCCCATTAATGAAACAATGACTGCTCATGCCTTTCACTTAGGACTTATAAATCAGGTAGATGAAATAAATCAAATTTTAGATAGGGATACTGTCATTTTTAACAGGCAGTGTTCTTTAACTGAGCTGCGAAAAATCTTTGTAAAGCATCATCTTCCAGAATTTGTAGAAAAAGGTGAACTTAAAAAGCTTTTAATTAAAATCATTGATTTAGCATCAGAAAGTCTAAAAGAAAGGGGAAATAAAGAGGAGAAACTATTAAATCCATTGTATAAGCGGACAAAATCCTTAGAAAACCCTGCTCAAAGGCTGATAAAACACTTAAATTCTGGAGGGACAATAGAAGAATTAATCTATGAATATGGAAAGCTCTAATTTGTATTGATAACTTAGAAATTATTATAGATGTAAAAATAGCTTGTATACTTATTATCATTTCCATTTTACTACAATTTCAATATTCAAATTTTAATAAAATAAATATAAATTGTTAATAATAATGTCATACATACCTATTAAACAAAATCACATCATGAGGCATAGATTGCCAGGGACTTCTCGCTTTTTTGATCCTACTCGTAGCATAATAGTCATTATTTGACAACAGTTGGCTTTGATGACATTTATTACATGCTGTAGTGAGAGATATTTTAGTTCTTGTTACTCCTGATAATGGGATAATCGCGTTAAAGGGTTGATAATTTGAATAAAATTACAAATAACGGGATGAGGATCTATGCTCATTTAGAAACCAATGATACTGTCCTTGATATTGTGAAGCACCATGCATTTCAAGGTTTTGGCCAGTATATCTTACCTTGGGATAACAGCACTGATTATTATGATACTCTTCTGAATAATGTTAGCTCTCTTTTACCTTATCACAACCATGTGAACCCAAAAATAGTAGTGGAATCAATTAATCACATGATTGACGAAGTGAGTAAGGA
>JAEYQZ010000250.1 GCA_023409695.1 Methanobacteriota archaeon
AGAATGTGAATGTTTCAAGACCACTTGACGCGTTAGGTAAATCATTAAACTCCCAAGTATTAATCAAGCTTAAAGGCGGAAGAGAATTTAGAGGAGTTTTAAAAAGTTTTGACATGCACATGAACTTAGTATTAAATGATGCTGAAGAATTAGAAAACGGGGAATCATCCCGAAGATTAGGCGTCGTGCTTATAAGAGGAGACAATATAGTTTATATATCTCCTGGATAAATCTAAAATTTAGATAACAAACTACTTTTGATATCTAATTTTAAAGATCGAATTTTGATAAATATTAACATAATTAAGGAGGATTAATAAATGAAGGGAACGCCATCATTTGGTAAGCGTAATAAAAAGACCCACATAAGATGTAGAAGATGTGGTAAAAATTCCTATCATGCAAGGAAAAAATACTGTGCAGCTTGTGGTTTCGGCAGATCCAGTAAAATCAGAAGTTACAGCTGGCAGAACAAAAAAATTACAGGATATAGGTTGAAATAGATGGATATTAAAAATCCGATTGATGTACGGATAATTGTAGAAGGTGCATCAGATGTGGAAAGCGTATCTAAAGCTATGAGAAATATAGCTTTAGGGGCTGAATACCACATTACCATATCCTCTATAATTCCTACAACAAGCTCCGTAATAGCAAAAAAAGCTGTAAAAGGGGCAGATATTGTTTTAATTGCAACTGATGTTGATGCTCCAGGACGAGAACTTGCAGAAAAGTTCCAGAAGGTTCTGAAAGACGAAGTTGGACATATAGAACGGATGAAACTTCCGTTCGGCCATGACGTTGAGTATATGGATCCATACCTTATACAAACTGAGATTAAAAATGCTATAATAAGGTCAGGATTAATTTCTATAGCTAATATTAAATTATTTAGAGAATTACAGGATAAATTAAAAGAATCTGAAAAAACTATTAAAGATTTATCCACAAAAAATAAAGATTTAGAAGCACTAAATAATGAACTTTCCACTGAAACTCAGAAGTTACAGGATGCAAACGATAAATCAAGTGGAGAACTGGAAAGTTTAGAAAATAAATACAACTCACTGCAAATTGAATTTAATTCAATAAAGCATGAGTACAGCGAAGTCCAAAATAAAGAATTATTTGAAGCATTCTCTATTGAAGAGTTATGGAAAGAAGTTTTTGATGAAAAGTTAGAAAATAAAGAGCAGATTTATTTTATAAGTAATGAATTTAAGCCAGAAAATGTAATAGTCGGCCAGGACCGAATTGTTGCACTATCTAAGAAAGATGCTGTTGAATGGCTTAAAATAATCAGAGTAGTCCTAATTTTTTACGATTCTAAAATCGAAGAACTAAAAGAAGAGTTTGACAAAGGAAAGATTTAATTTGAACTATTACAAAAATATGTATTAAATCAAACCCTAAATAAATTCATTTTCATTATAAAGAATTATCTAGAGAAAATCAGGAGAATTAAAATTGCGAGATAAATGCGGTATTGTAGGGGCTTATTCTCACAAAAAATCAAATAATATCTCAAGACCTATCTATTATGGCCTTTATGCATTACAACACAGAGGACAGGAATCTGCAGGTATATCAGTGCACAATGGAGAAAAAATGAGCACATATCGAGGCATGGGGCTTGTTTGTGATGTATTTAACAATGGAAATATCGAGGGACTTGAAGGCTATGTCGGAATAGGGCATGTGAGATATTCAACTACAGGTAAATCGAGAATAGAAAATTCACAACCATTTTTCAGTGAATTTGATAAGGGGACAATTGCAGTTGCCCATAATGGAGATATTATCAATTCAATGGAACTGAGAAATGAATTAGAAGAGCAGGGCTACGAATTTAAATCCACCACTGATTCTGAAGTTTTATGCCACCTGCTTATTAAAAAATATCATAAAACTGGAGACATAATAAAAGCTGTTCAAGAAGTTTCTAAACGTTTGATAGGCTCTTATTCGCTGGTTATACTATTTAACAATGATCTGATCGTTGTAAGAGATCCAATTGGAATTAAACCTCTTTCATTAGGAAAAGTCGATGATACAACTCTCGTTGCATCTGAAACAGTTGCCTTTGATGTAGTAGGAGGAGAATATATCCGTGCTGTAAAGCCAGGTGAAATACTGCTTATAAATGAAGAAATAAAAAGTTTCAAAATGCCAAGAGAAGAGTCATGCAAACAAGCTCACTGCATGTTTGAATATGTTTATTTTGCGCGTCCAGATAGCATACTTGATGATAAATATGTCTATGATGTAAGGCTAAAGATTGGAAAAGCACTTGCAAATGAATTTCCTGCAGATGCAGATGTTGTAATGCCGGTACCTGACTCAGCAATAACTGCAGCTATAGGCTATTCCAGAGAATCAGGATTACCTTATGGTGAGGGACTTATAAAAAACCGTTATATAGGCAGAACTTTTATTATGCCAACTCAGGAAGAACGTGAAACTTCAGTACGGTTAAAAATGAACCCTGTTAAAACAGAACTGGAAGGTAAAAAAATAGTTCTTATAGATGACAGTATTGTAAGAGGTACAACCTCTAAAGCTCTGGTTAATATATTAAGGGAAGCAGGAGTTAAAGAAATTCATTTAAGAGTAGGATGTCCACCTATAATTTCACCGTGCTATTATGGAATTGCAATGGCAACCAAAAGGGAATTAATAGCATCTGATAAAGAGGTAGAAGAAATAAGAAAAACTTTAGGTGTAGATTCTCTCGGTTATTTAAGTGTAGATGCACTTGTTGATTGTATAGGTATAGAAAGAGATCAGCTCTGTCTGGGATGCCTTACATGCGAATACCCAACAAAATTACCTGATAACATTAAAGAATATGAGGCAAGGCGCTGTACTTGCTGAATTTACAATTTTTAAAACGCACTTAACTTTTTTTAAATTTTATTTTTAACTTTTAACTAAATTATAAAATATTTTATCTAAAACCCAAAAAGAATTTGTAATATAAAAATTTTTAAATTCAAAAATCTCAAATATTTTTGAATACATGTATGTCATCATAGGTAAAAAAAATAAAGAATAAATATAACTCTTTTACTTAAAAGAAATGATTAATAAACTAACATCGGTGATTAAAATAGTAGAATTACTTTCACCTGCACGAGATTTCCAGGCATTAAGCGCAGCAATTTCA
>JAEYQZ010000280.1 GCA_023409695.1 Methanobacteriota archaeon
TATTGCTCGGTTAAAACACTCTGCTGCTTTTTCAAACTCATCAAGTTCCATAAGGGCAACGCCTTTATTGCTCCAGATTATATCATTTTTAGAATCCAGATTCAAAGCCTCATCATAACAATTTAAAGCTTCATCAAACCTTCCAAGCTCTAAAAGAGCATTACCTTTACGATTCCATGTTGATGCATCAGGTGCTTCTTCAAAACACAGCTCCAATGCTTTATCATAAGCAGTAATCGCTTCTTCCGTCCTTTCTAATTCTGTCAAAATATTTCCCTTTGCATTCCACACATCAGGATTTTCAGGCTCTATCTCTAAAATCTTATCATAGCACTTTAAAGCATCCTCAAATCTTCCAAGCATCTCTAAAATAAATCCTCTCCAGTATAATACAGCAGTATTACCTTTATTTATCTTCAAAGCTTTTGTGTTGCACTTTAACGCTTCTTCTGGCTTATTGGAATTTAAAAGAGCTATTGCCTTATTGTTCCAGATGAACTCATTCTCAGGATCGTTTGCTAACGCCTTATCATAGTTCATTATAGCTTCATCGAACTTACCTAAACGTGACAGATTGTCTCCCCTCTTATTTAAGAGATAAACATCTTCAGGGTCGTGTCTTAAAGCAGCAGTGTAACACATTACAGAATCGTTGAATCTTCCAGAATCAAACAATATATCTGCTCTTTTGGTAATCAATGCTTTTTCATCTATTTTTTCGCCTTCCCATTTATCAACCGGATACTTTTTAAACCTTATTATCTGGAACAGTGAATCATCATCAGTATCCTCAGGATACATCTTCCTAAATTCTTCTTCCAGCTCTGCAGCATTCTCGAAACCTTCTTCTCTTGCAAGATCATCATCTTTAATGATATCTTTAAATTCCATAATCTCCACGCCGGTTACTTCAGCTTCAAATAGCTTTTTACGTTCTTTAGATACAAGATTCCAGTAGCAGTGAAGACGGTCCCCTGGAGACAACGGCTTTTTCCATAGTTTCCGTATCGTGGTAGTTTTTTTACCTGTTATGAGTTCTAAATGACTGCTTCCAAATAATAATATAGGCATATACGACCTCCGCCTAATAAAAAATAATAATTAATTAATTTATAAATTCATTTCCAAATTCTGCTGTTTTTATTCTCACTTTTTTTAAGAATGGCTTTACAGCCTCACCAATTTCTTTAAGTTCATCCCTTGATGGAACATGAGTACCTTGTAATTTTTTATCTAATACTGTTTTATCCCTGAATTGTTGAATTGTATATATATCTGTTGTTATACTTTTTGCAATTTTAATTATGTCTTCAGGATCCATTAGGAAAGGTACATAAGTTGTCCTGCATTCAAGGTATATTCCATTATCTGTGCAAATTTCCATACTTTCTTTAACCTTATCCCCTATATCTGATCCTATAATCTCCCCATACTTATCAAAAGGAGCTTTAACATCTAAAGCAACATAATCCAGTAGATCTATAAGTTCAGAGAGTTTATCTGGAAAACACCCATTTGTATCAAGTTTAGTTTCTAATCCATGGTTTTTACAGTATTTAAAGATTTCTTTTACATCATCATACTGGATAAGAGCTTCTCCCCCAGTTATTACAACACTATCTATAAAATCCAGGGAACTCTCAATTTTTTCAATGATTTCATGAAGTTCTACTGATTTTCCATTGTCTATAAGTTCTGGATTATGGCAGTATGGACACCTTAAGATACACCCTCCTGAAAAAATAACAAGGGACATTTTTTCAGGAAATTCCAGAGAGGATACAATCATATCTCCTATCATCATCTACATCTATCCATTTAAATAATAAACCTGATCTAAGACTTTAATCTTAGATCCTTTAGATTAATTAAATTATCCAATTAAATCTTCAAGTATTTTGATAAACCGGGCATCTTCTTCCATTGTTCCGACGCTTACCCTTACCCAGTACTCATCCAATCCTTTAAATGAAGCACAGTCTCTTACAATGACTCCCCTTTTTAAGAGCTCTTCTGCAAACTCACTGGAAGTCATTCCAGTTTCTTTAACACCTACAAGCAGATAATTTGATTTCGAAGGGTAAACTTCAAGTTTATCAAATTTAGACATGTTTTCATATAAGAATTCTCTGCTTTGAATTCCAATTTCTATTGATTTTTGTATATATTCTTTATCATCCAGTACTGCTGATGCCGCTTCATATGAAAGCTTTGTAAGGCTGAATACCGGTTTTACCCTGTGCATGTATTCTATAAATTCAGGATTTGAGATTGCATAGCCTATTCTCATTCCAGAAAGTCCAAAGACCTTAGAGAATGTCCGAAGTAGAAGTAAATTATCATAATCTTTTATTAGATCAACATTGTTGACTTCTGAAAACTCAAAATATGCTTCATCTGCAACCACAAGGGCATCTGTACTTTCAAGTACTCTCTTAATATCTTCTTTGTCTATTAAAGTTCCGGAAGGGTTATTTGGAGTACATAAAAATATTATTTTTGTTTTTTCTGATAAAGCGGATATTATTGAATCCACATCAAGTTTGTTTTCTTCCATGTCCCATCTGGCATATACTGGAACTCCACCGTGGATTTTTAAAGTAAACTCATAGTACATGTATGACGGTAGAGGGACTATAAATTCGTCACCTGGTTCTATTAATGTTTTCCCAAGTACATCCAGGATTTCATCTGCTCCATCCCCACCAATTATTATGTTAGAACTATCTACTCCTGAGTATAAAGCTAATTTTTCCTTTAGTGGCTCTAAATTTGTTTCAGGATACTGACTTATTAAATGGAGACTATTTTTTATTGCATCCATTGATTTTTCAGACGGGCCAAGCGGATTCTCGTTTGATCCGAGCTTTATGATTGTTTCAGGATCGAGATTATATTTTTGTGCTATTTCTGGGATTGATTTTCCCGGAACGTAGGGATCAAGTTTTTTTACAGTGTCTTTTACTTTAACCATATGATCACCAGTTACTCTACTATTCAATTACTGTATTATATTTTAAATATCATGCGATTCGATGACCGCTTAAATTTAAGTCGAAGATCTATTCATTTTTTGCTAATTGCGCGTATCTTACAGCATGATCCTTAATGTCTTCTATTTCTTCATCTGTAAGCTTTCGGACCGCTCTTGCAGGAGCGCCGAGAATTAAACTTTTTTCCTCAAATTCTTTTCCTTCGGTAACTAATGCTCCTGCCCCAACAATACAGTTTTTCATGATTTTTGCACCATTTAAAACAGTAGCATTCATTCCAACCAGGCAGTTATCTTCAATTTTACACCCATGTAAAACTGCAGCGTGCCCTACAGTCACGTGATCTCCCAATTCAACGGGATAATTCTTTGATGAATGTATGACACAATTATCCTGAACATTAGAATATTTTCCAATAGTTATAGATTCTATATCTCCCCTTAAAACAGCATTATACCATATCGAAGATTCTGCATCGATTTTAACGTTTCCAATTATTTTTGAACCTTCAAATGTCTTAACACTTTTATCTACAGTGCTCATTTGGTTCACCTACTTAAAAGTTAGTAATTTACTGCAAATAATCATATTTTAAACTATGCTTACTTTAAACATGCAAAAACCATAGGTTTTTGCGGTTAAATAATCTCTCGATTATTTAAACACTTTTAAATTTAATTTAATAGCAATTGATGAATTTAGTTGCGTTATGCACTAAATAATAAAGATAAATTTATTTATCATATTTTATAATTTTATATTCCTGCTTTACTAAAACAAGTGTATTTGAAGGTATATCTTCATAGATGATAGTACCAGAACCAACTGCAGAATTTATACCTACTTTAACTCCAGGATTAAAACTTGAATTTATACCTGTTTTAACGTTATCTCCAAATACTGCACCAAGTTTTCTAACACCACAGTCAAATTTTTCGCCTTTAATTTTCATCTTGACATTTTTATTATCAAAACGCAGGTTTGCGATGTTTGTACCTGCAGCGACATTACAGTTAGCTCCAATTACTGAATCACCAACATATGAAAGGTGGTTAACATTAGTACCATCCATTATAATAGAGTTTTTAATTTCAACTGCATTTCCTACGTTTACGTTATTTCCAAGGTAGGTATATTTCCTTAAATATGAATTAGGCCCAATATCACAGCCTTCTCCAATGAAAACAGGCCCTAAAATGTAAGTTCCAGACCGGATGATACTGTTTTTTCCGAGAACTACTTTGCCGTGGATTGTAACTCCTTCTTCAATTTCGCCCTGAATATCTTCTTCCATTTCACTTATGAAATGTTCATTGACATTTAGAAGTTCCCATGGCCTTCCAACATCGATCCATTTATGATCAGATTTAAGTCCGCCAACTATCTTATTTTCGCTCATCTGGATTTTAAGAGAATCCGTTATCTCATATTCTCCTCGCTTAGACTTTTCTGTTTTATCTATTGCATCAAAAATTGTTTTATCAAAAAGATATATCCCTGCATTTATAAGGTTACTTGGAGCCTCTCCAGGAGCTGGCTTTTCAACAATATTTTTAATTATGCCGTTTTCTATTTCTACAACCCCAAATGAAGAGGGATCTTCAACTTCAGTAAGCATGAGAATTGATGAAGCTTCTTCAGACGTATATTTTGCTATTAAATCTACAATAAGCTCTGGATCAACTATTATATCGCCATTCAGGACTATAAATTCATCATCAATCATCTCATGAACAGAATTTATGGCGTGTGCTGTCCCAAGTCTTTTCTCTTGAATAATGTAGTCAATGTTAACTCCAAATGAAGAACCATTTCCAAAATAATCCTCAATTGCCTCTTTTTTATAGCCTACAACCATTATTATATCATTAATACCGGCGTCTCTCAGCGCTTCCAAATTATATTGAAGTATTGGCTTTCCTCCAACCTGCAGCATTGTTTTTGGTCTTGTTAATGTTAAAGGGCGCATTCTTGTGCCTTCACCTGCCGTAAGCAATACTCCTTTCATAATATTCCCTCTATAAATTTCCTGGATTTATTTCTAATTGATTGAGCTATTTCTACAGTTTTACCCTCTAAAGTAATTCTAATGTAAGATTCTGTACCGGAAGGCCTTATTAGAACCCAGCTCCCATCTTTCATGGAAATCCTAACTCCATCTATGAAATTGACATCGTTTACATCTTCAAAATAATCTGGAAGTTCCTCTTTAACTTTTTCCATTATCAATGTCTTTTGAATGTTTTCACATTCTATTTTATCCCTTACTGTTGGATAACTGGGTATTTCACCTAAAAGTTTAGAAAGAGGACCATATTTCTCCACGATTTCTATGACCTTAAGTGCAGATAATATTCCATCAGGACACATGCAGAAATCAGGATGGAGCCATGTACCCGAAGGTTCACCACCAAATGTTGCATTACATTCCACTATTGCCTCTGCAACGTGTACATCTCCAACTTTAGTACGTACTACTTCACCGCCGGATTCTTTCATACATTTATCCACACAGAATGATGCATCAACAGTCGTAACTATTTTTCCACCAATTTTACTTGATACAAGGGCTAAGAGCTTATCGAAATCAGCCATGTTTCCCTCATCATCAATTGCGATCATTCTATCTGCATCACCATCATGTGCAATTCCAATGTTTGCCCCAGTAGCTTTAACAACTTTCATAAGTTCAGAAAGATTTGCTTCGGATGGTTCAGGCAGTCTACCTGGGAAAAATCCATCAGGTTGACTATTCAAAGTTAAAACATCACAGCCTGCCTTTCTAAGCACAGTTGGAGATATAAAAGAGCCGGCCCCATTTGCACAGTCGACAACAACTTTAAGGCCTCCTTTAATATCTACATTGTTCAGTAAATCATTCATATACTCTGAAATAATGCTGTGGTTATCTTTAATATCTCCTATATAGTCCCATGAAACTTTAGAAAAACTCTTTTCATGAACTATTTTTTCTATTGTTCTTTCCTGATCCTGAGTATAAGCCATACCCTTTGGATTCCATAGTTTTATTCCGTTGTACTGGGAAGGATTATGTGATGCAGTTATCATAATTCCTATATCTGCATTGAGTTTCATTGCGGCGTATCCAACTAATGGTGTTGGAACCATTCCAAGCCGAATTACATCGCAGCCGCACTGTAATATCCCTGCAATGATTGCATTTTCAACCATCTTATTTGAAGTCCGTGTATCATATCCTATAACAGCTTTACGTCCTTTTCCACCAACATATGTTGCTGCTGCCATTCCGACATCTGTTATTAAATTTAAAGTGATTTCACTGCCTATTTTACCTCTGATACCTGATGTACCAAATAGTCTTGGAATCATATCTGTCATACAATACACCGCTTTTATTCAATTAAGCTCCAAATTTTTCAGACTTATTCATGAAATCCATCAATATATTCATGACATCTGAGCCTCTTATTCTGCATAATCCACCATATGCTGCTGCCCTTTCACTAAAACTGTTAACGTTATCTACCCTAACTTCAGGTCCTCTTATAATAATGGGAACAGGATCTCCGGTGTGGTCCATTACAGAAATTGGAGTCGAATGATCTGCTGTTAAAATGAAATAAATATCATCTATTTTCATTATTTCTTCAATTACAGCGTCTACTTTTTCTATGAATTTTACCTTTTCTTCCATCTGCCCGTCGTGACCTGCTTCATCTGCGCCGTCTATATTGATCAATATAAATTCATAATCACTGCCCTTTGCCGCTTCAACAATGCTTGCAGTCATATTCTCAAGGTTGGTGTCAATTCCACCGGTAGCTCCTTCAACATCAATTAAATCCATACCAGTTATTTTTCCAATCCCTTTGATAAGTCCTGTTTCTGCTATACAAGCAGCTTTTACCCCATACTTTTCTCCAAATGGAACAATATGCGGAACAGCACCTACTCCTCGCGGTAAAACCACATTAGCAGGGTTTTCTCCTTCTTTTATCCTTTCAAGATTCACAGGATGATCTTTTAAAATGTCATATGATGTTTCAACAAATTTATTTAGTATTTCAGCTGTTTTTGCTGCTTCAGGAGAATCATCTAAAGGAACAACTTCTTTGGGATGTTTTCCTTCATGCTTTGGATCAGCGTCGGATACTTTATCAGATAATCCTGGCCCTCTAAGTACAAGCACAGCTCGGTGTCCTGTAGATTCTTTAAATATTATTTCTATATCTTCAAATCCTTCTAATTTTAAAGAATTTATAGATCTAGCAATTTCTACGGTGCCTTCTCTTATTCGCCCCGCTCTCCTATCTACAATAATACCTTTTTCATCCTGGGTTGAGAAATTACATCTAAAGGCTATATCGCCAGCTATAACATCCAATCCTATTCCTGCTGCTTCAAATGGCCCTCTGCCTGTATAAACTTCATAAGGATCATATCCCAATATTGAAATATGAGAAGTATCACTACCCGCTCTTATGCCCGGGCGTATTGGATCCATGATACCATTTATACCCATTTCAGCTAATTTATCCATATTTGGAGTGTTTGCAGCTTCAAGTGGAGTTTTATATTCAAGATCTTTTATGGGACGATCTGCCATCCCGTCTATTATCATTATAATTCCTTTCACACTATCACCCAACTATGTAAACATTGTGCGTTATACCTATTAAACTATAAGAATTCCTAAGATTGCCCCTGATACAGTAGCTAAAAGATTAACATGTTCATTTGTAAGATAGTTCCTTGATTCAAGTACAGCTCCCAGAATGCTGTCTACAAAACATCCGAAAGTACCCGATATAACTGCTATTTTGAGTGCAGTGAAAGGATCTGCAGATATTCCTAAAAGATACGCAATAATACCTATAATTCCAGCACCTGCGATTCCTGCTGCTGTCCCTAGGGGAGAAATTCCCCCATCAGTTCCGGGGGGGACTTTTTTAAAAGTAGTTATAAGCCTAGGATGCTTATCTACAACCCCTATTTCGCTTGCAAGCGTATCTGAAGTTGCAACTGCAATAGAACCTATAAAACCAGCATAATTTCCAAATGCAGCCATAACAAAAGGAACTATTCCATTAGAAATTACATTCTTTACGCTTCTTGTTCCTTCATAAATACCCATTTTTTTCTTGTATTCATGTTTATACTTTGTAAATATCAGACCAAGAATCAGGAAAGCAAAAATTAAAAGAAGCCAGTTAACTCCAGCAGTAAAAATAATAATTATACCCATGATAATCATGAAAATGGATCCTAAAAGATCGAGGGCTCCTTTAATGTATATTAAAAGCCCTACGATTACAAGTAAGATCACATATTCTAAATATATCATTTATCTCCCAGATATTGTTAGTAACTAGATTAATTATGCTGGTTCTTCAGCTACTTGAGTTTTAATTATTTCAACTCGTTTTAGAGGGTATATTTTCTTTGTTTCGTGGTATATACTGGATGCCATTTTTCCAGTTATTACCCCTTCAACAAATTCTGGGAAAGTTTTTCCATCCACTGCCTGTTGAATAAGGTTGCCCATGGTTTCCCTTATAAATTTCTGCTGGGATGCTTTTGCCCTTTTTACAGTTATTGCAATTATATGCACATTAACTTTGTAACCGTCTTTTGTAGTTACTTCTGAAAGGGTATCTATCCTACTTGTTCCTCTTCTTATCATGCTTCTAACATAATCTGTTGTTACATGATGTCCAACAAACTTGGTGTTTGCTGTGTCTCCAGCCACGTCGTTAATCTGGAAGTAAAGTTTAACGTATTGCTTGCTGAAATCACCAGTTAATTCTCTCATTGATGATTCAACTCTTCTTTTTAAGAGTATATCAGGATCTCGTGCAGGGGTGGTTCCTATTTCTGCCTCTCCAAAATCTTTAGGAGTCATAATTTTAAACCATTGTTTTTCTTTCCACGTATCACGCACTCTTCGCCTTCTCGCTTTAGCCATATTATCACCTTTATAAATTTGTTTATAAAATACCGTCCCTAATAGACTTATAGAATAATTCCTTTGATTTATTAATAGATTATAAAAAAGGATTTCAATAAACTATTGGTAATAGATTAAATTAAAAATTCACTTAATATACAATCTCATTCCTAGTTTATAAATATATGGAAAATAAGTAACGATTAAAACAGAGTTTTCATAATAATTTTCCATTATTTTTAATTGTAAATTTATTTTTAAAAATCCGCCCAGGTTATACATTACTATTTAGCAGGGCTGCTATTTATACTTTAAATTTTACAAAGTAAAATTTAAGGTTCGAAAATGCGTAGCATTTTCTCAACTTTAAAAATTTACTACGTAAATTTTTAATGTTCGGGAATGTGGTAACATTCCCTCAACTTTAAAAAAATTTCCAATTTTTTTTAATGTTCGAAAATCAAATGGGCAAAAATTGAAAATCGAAGATTTTCAAACTTGCGACAAAAAGTCGCAAGAATTAAAAAATTTTTAAGGTATGTAAAATTTTTTAAAATAGAGGTTTTTTCATGAAGTTATAATGCTTAACAAACCTATCAATAACATCTTCTATGCTCCCTTCATCTTCTACAAGTTGAATTCCTGCATTTTTAAGCCCAAATTTACCTTTCAAACCTGCTTGGACACATATTACAACTTCACAATCACTTATTGCATCTAATGATTTTTGCCACTGGTGTTTTTCACCTTTTATTTTAGGAGATTCTCTTTTTTCTATGAAATCCATGTTTTTTTCATCAAATTCATAAATCATGAATCCCTGTGCTTTACCAAAATGATCCACATCTTTACCATTGGATGTTGCTACGGCTATTTTCATAATGATCACTCAATTTAATATATTGCTAATTGCTCAAATATTTTCTTATAATTTATTTTACACCTACAAAAACAGGTCTTTCCCCATTTCCAATTTCATAAGATTCATCTTTGAAATTAGAGTAGATAAAAGTTTTAAAGCCAATATTTTCCATTAATTCATTAACTTCTTTTATTCCAAAGACCCCTAATTTATGTTCATCAATGTCAAAATCAACTTTTCCATTCTCTTTTACCAAGAAAATAAAATTTGAATTGAGAATTCCGTTTTCTAAATGTGCTTTAGAGATTCTGGCTATTTTAAGCTTTCCATCAACTACAGTATCAACGCTTACATTTCCTTCTGTCCAGTTTTCTTTATTAATGCCCATGTCAAAGATTAAAACACCCTTGTCATTTAAATGATCATAGAAATTTTTAAAAGTCAATTTTAGCTCTTCAAAAATTACATTATAGTTTATTGCGCTGTACATACAAATGATAGCATCAAACTTTCGCCTTAAATTAAGTTTTTTCATATCTCCAGTTATAAACTCAACATCCGGTATTTTCTCTCGGGCAACATCTAACATTTCCTTATTTATATCGACTCCAGTGATTTCAAAGTCATTTTTCAATAAATCTGCATGTCTCCCAGTACCACATGCAATATCTAAAAGTAGATTACCATCACTGCCACCATGTTTGTTTACTGCCCATTTTATAAATTCAGATTCCTTTTCATGGTCTAATTTTTCATATATTTTATCATAATAACCTGCAAATTTTTTATAAAGCTGTTCTTCAGTCATTTTTACACCAGAAATATTAAAATAAATATAAATTAAGAAAAGAAATTTAAGAAGTTATTTTGTATTATTCGCTTATTTTTTTAATTAAATTAGCCACATTAGATCCAAATCGCCTGATAGTCTGCATTCCCTCATCATCATCCTGCACATCTCCAGGAGCATGACCAAAGACCATATTCCAGTATGTTGAGCCTGGAACAATCATATCGTTGATAAAGAAAAACATCAGCATTTCCTGTATTGTTGCAGTATGTCCTCCTCTCCTTGCAACAGCTATTGGGCCCCCTACTTTCCATGATAAAAAATTGTCAGTGGCTCTTGAAACCATTCCTATCCTTTGAAGTGCAGACATTACATCTCCACGTGCAGTTCCGAAATAAACTGGTGCTCCTACAATAAAACCTTCTGATTCGCGAATTTTTGTTATAATATCATTTAGCCCATCATTAATTGCACATTCGTTTAACTCTCCGCATCTTCCACATGCAATGCATGATTTGATACTTTTTCCTACAAATGAGATTATTTCAACGTCCAAACCTTCATCTTCTATAGCACCTGCACATTCTTCAAGTACCTGATATGTATTTCCACTTGGTCTTGGACTAGCACATAATAAAAGAACTTTTTTCATGAGATTATTCCTCCTAATACATCCATTCAATATCCTGCAGATATAATTTGGTCAATGGAGATAATAAAGTTAAAGGTAACCTATTAGTAACCAATTCCTTCTTTACCTGGTGTTAGCCACTGCCGAAATCAATTCCATTAATTCAAGACAATTATATTATTTGATCTTTGATTCTTATCTAAAAAATTTTTATCTCTTCACATACAAGTTAATGATCATTAACATTTAGTAAAGTTTATATAACATTATGTAAAGTACTATTTACATGAGGAGATTTAATGAGGGGTATTTTTAAAATAAATAAAAAAAGCGCATTTGTACTTTATATAGTTCTGGATACCCTATTTGTTGGAATGGGTATGGGCGTACCATTTTTCTGCATATTATTTGGATTCCCAGTTGGATGGTACCTTACAAAAAGGTTAGAACTTCAAAAATTGCAGATCAATGATTTTTTAAGCAGAACTTTAAAATATGCAACTCTTACATCCATAATTACGTTAGCATGGATGCTAATCATATGGGGGCCAATGATTACCATGCTGCAAAATCCATCTGTAAATTTTGCAGATTATGGAATCCCATTAATCCTTTATGACCCCAAATTAAGCTTCATTGGATGGATAATCCTTATGATATTCATATATCCATTTTTACAGCTGCTTATGACAGTTTTCGCCTCACATACGGCTTTATGGAGATTATTTAAAAAAACAAATGAGTAAAAATAATTAAAGGTGAAATCATGAATTCAAAATCCAGAATAATCATGAAAATACTTTCAATTTTCGAATCAGGTTTATTTATAAAAATATTATCAGTTTTTATAACCGCATTATGGATTGCAGGTCTATTACTGGCAAATATTTACATCATTATACTGGCAATTGTATTTTTAATTGCATTAAGTACAGTTTTATATATCCATAGAGATAATTTGAAAGAAATATTCCAAAAGGACAGCAATGCTATTGTTGAAGATGAAAGAAGCCAATTGATTAATGAAAAGGCTGCCACTATGACTTTAGGAGTCCTTATTGCAGTTATAATATATACTGGGATAATCCTAGTTGCATTAAGGAACAGTTACCCTCAGTTTTTGCAAGCAGGTTATACTCTATTTATAGTGGCTTTATTCTGCTTTATACTGTATTTTTCATCCCGCATATACTACAGCAGGAAATATTAAAATAACCATATAAAGGTGATATAATGGAAAATTACAAGATTGTAAGAGTAATAATTACCATGTTTGTTGCCATCGTTGCAGGAATATCTGCTACAATTGGCGAAATCATTCCAGCTATCCTGGCAATTGTAATTGGAGGGATGGTATCTTACATATATAAAAGAACCACTGATGAAACATTAGAAGATGAAAGGATAGTTAAAATAAGTGAAAAAGCATCAAGAATGGCGATGGTACTCTTTTCCATTTCAATAGCCATTATTGGATTATTTTTCATCACTATGAGAAACCAGTACCCTGACTTCATCCAGGCAGGTTATACCCTTTCATATTCGGCTGTTGCACTTTTAGCTTTATATTACGTCTTCTATGGATATTATAATAAAAAATACGGTTATTGATTTCTATGAAAAATAATCTAAAGGTATATCGGGCTATGCACGATCTAACTCAAGAAGAACTTGCCAGAGAATTAGGAGTCACCAGACAGACCATAATTGCCATAGAAAAAGACAAGTATGATCCTTCATTAATTCTGGCATTTAAAATGGCTAATTTCTTTAAAGCTCAAATTGAAGATATATTTATCTACAATGAATAATTTAGGAGTTGAAACATGGAAACTTCCCCTAATTCACATGAATACACGCCATTTATAAAACTTTTAGGTAAAATAATAATCATATTAATAATCATACAACTTCTAAGGGCTTTTGTAATGGACAGCCTATGGTATATGATTAAACCCGGAGAAAATATTGTATTGTTCCAGATTTTAAACGGAATTTCATTCCTTATTGTCGGAATATTCCTTTTAATATTGTTTAAGCCATCATTAAAAACTTTAAGCCTGAATTTAGACGATGTTAGAAAAAGAACAAAAATAATTTACTTTGCAGGAATGATAGCACTTCCAGTTTTCATAATTTTACCTATTTTTCTGGGAGCTGAGCTCGACATTATCTTGCTGAGTTTTATATTTGGACTAATAGTACCTGCATTTGAAGAGCTTTTGTTTAGGGGATACCTGTGGAACAATATACAGAATTCTCTTAAAGGAGAACATTCAGGATTAATTACATGGATTACCATTACTATTTTATTCGGATTATGGCATATTGGATATATAGATGTATTTCTAATCCACCCCAAAGAATTTGCAGTAATGCCATTACTGGTAGGTAAAATAGAAGTTGGACTAATATTAGGGACTATTGTAGGTTTTATACGCCTTAAAACCAATAAAGTCTATGGATCTTTCCTATTCCATGGATTCTGGAATATTCTGGCGCCTTAATAGATGAAAATTGGAGGTTTAAATTAAATGAAACAATTAAAGTTTATTTATGATATTTATGAGTGGTACATATCCAGAAATCTCAAATCAGAAAACTTGCCTAAACATATAGCAATAATAATGGATGGTAATAGAAGATACACAAAAGTAATGGGCAATATGGAAGTTATAGACGGCCATAAAAAAGGAGTGAGTACCCTCGAAAAAGTTCTGGACTGGTCCATTGAACTGGAGATAGAAATTGTTACTGTTTATGCATTTTCTACAGAAAACTTCAAAAGGCCTCCAAAAGAAGTGGAAGGTTTAATGAAGCTCTTCCAGAAAAATTTTGAAGATGTGGCAAAGAACCCTAAGATTCATAAAAATGAAGTACGGATCAAAGCAGTCGGTGATCTAAATTTACTTCCAGAATATGTCAGGGAAGCTATAAGAACTGCAGAAGAATCCACAGCCCACTATCACAAAAAACAGGTAAACTTTGCAGTTGGTTATGACGGGCGTATGGAAATCATTGATGCTATAAAAAAGATTTCAAATGAAGTAAAAGAGAATAAACTGGATATAGAAGAAATAAATGAAGATTTAGTTAATAAGAATCTATATACAGCAGGTTTAGATGATCCCAACCTTATAATAAGAACAAGTGGAGAAGAAAGGCTCAGTGGGTTTCTATTATGGCAGTCATCATATTCAGAATTATATTTCTGCGACAGTTTATGGCCAGAACTCAGGAAAGTAGATTTTTTAAGAGCCCTTAGATCTTATCAAGAAAGAGAGAGGCGTTTTGGGATTTAACTATATCAAATTAAATAAAAATTATGGTTTTCCGAACATTAAAAAAAATCGAAGATTTTTTTTAAAGTATTTTTCTTTTAGGCCTTTCAGTAGCACATGAAGCGCTTTTATTTGGCATAACTATGTTTTGAGGGAGTTCGATATCCATTTTATCAAGAACTGCCCTTATATCCACCTTTGTACACACACATCCATCCTTCAGGAGAGGCACTCCTTGACATGGGACATGAGATAAATTCATCATTGCTAAATTCAAATCCTGATGACATGCAACGCCTAAAACCCCTTTAAACTTATATTGTTGAGCGATTTTCTTTAAAAAAGTGGATCCTGGTATTATAAACACACCATATCCCTGATCTTCTGCCTTATTTTTTAAAACACCGATTACACACCGATTACAGTCAGTGCAGTGAAGACCCGTTGCATCAAGTTTTGCCTCGCACTTCGGATTTCTTAAACAGTGAGGAAGTATCAAAATCTTGTCTTTGTTATCTATTTGGCCAAATGCCTTTTCATTAACTTTATTTCTTACCTCAACACCCATCTGATCAACAATTTTCTCATCCAGACCAACATTTCCAGCAAACTTTTTAAATAAACCGTAAAATACATCTATAGTAAACAGGAGTAACCTAGGAAAAATAAGCCTTTCCTGTTTTATAAGAATCCTTCCAAGGATAAGTGCTATAGAGAGCAGACTTAAAATAAAAATACCTGCAATAAACACTATTTGTCCAAAAATGGTGTAAAATTCGTAAATTGGCATATTGATCTAAATCTAAGTATTTTATGTTATATTAACCTAATGGTTATTAAAATTAGCTAAAAAAGAGTTATTTGGATTGGTTGTTCTTATATTCAAAATTTTTCAATTTTGAATTTTTTAACAGTCCCCTCAACTTCAACACCATCTTTCGATGCTGTTATTTGTGTATCTGAAAGATCATCACATGCACATAATATATCCTGTTCTGGATGAGTACCCGGAACTATGTTACAACTCAAATTAATACGGTCTCCTGCTGCTACAACCATCGGAAGCCTTCTGGAAGTTGGATGATTTTCTGGAAGAACTGTAATTGGAAAATTCATTTCTCTAAGTAAATAAAGCATACTCCTTATTCCTTTTTCTGCTTTTTTACTATTTTCAAATGCAGAAACTGCAATTATATCCTCGGGCTCAAGAAAAGCGACTATTTCTTCTTTGTCAGGCGTACCAATAAATATCTGCTTTTTTTCTCCAGCCTTTAATATGCCCAGTTCTCCAGATTCTCCCATTAAAAATAAAATTTCGTCTCCAGTTATTCTAATGCTTCTACGTTGTCTGACTGGCATGATGGACATACTACTCTTTTTCCAATTCCTTTAAACTCGTTTCCGCAATCTTTACATCGATATCTTTTTGTTTTAAGCTTTTTCAGTTTAATATCTGCCATTGGTCCTCCGACTGTACACATATTGATCACCAATTCTGCTTATGTAATCGGTATTATTTATTATTTATGATAAATCGATTCCGCCCTATTTTTCCTTAAATTTCCAAATAGCTGCCATTTGCAGGTTAAAAAATATTATTGATAATGTATTTATGGATCAAATTATTATGTATTAATACTAACGAAAGTTCTAATTTAATAAATTAAAATTATTCCACAATATTAAACGGTGAGACCATTGAAAAACCTTATTTTTCCATTTTCAGCAATTGTAGGTCAGGAAAACGTGAAAAAAGCACTTATACTGAATGCTATAAATCCGGGGATTGGCGGAGTACTTATTAAAGGAGATAAAGGTACAGGTAAAACTACGGCAGTGAGAGCACTTGCAGACCTTTTACCATCGCTAAAAGTCGTAAAAGGATGTCCATTCAACTGTGATCCTGATGATAAGGAATCTGCATGTGATACATGCAAATCAAACAATGCAGAAATTGAAGAAAAAAAAATGAGAGTAGTAGAACTTCCACTTGGTTCTACAGAAGATCGTGTAGTTGGATCAATAAACATTGAAAAAGCCTTAAAAGAAGGAACTAGAGCTTTAGAGCCAGGTATACTTGCAGAAGCCAATAGAAATATACTTTATATTGATGAAATTAACCTTCTTGACGATAATCTAGTAGATGTTCTGCTAGATGCCGCTGCATATGGAATAAATGTCGTAGAAAGGGAAGGAATCTCTGTATCTCATCCTTCCAGATTTATACTGGTTGGAACAATGAACCCTGCTGAAGGTGAGCTCAGGCCGCAGCTTTCAGATAGAATTGGTCTGCATATCATTGTACACAGCATAATGGATATAGAAGACCGTGTTGAAATAATGGCAAGAAGAGAAGAATTTGAAAGAGATCCCACTGCTTTTAAAAGAAAATTCGACACGTCACAAAAAGAGATACTGGATAATATCTTAAATGCTAGAGCATTACTCAAGAATGTTAATGTTTCTCCAGAACTAATGAAAATAATAGCACATGTCTGTGTTGATATGGGTGTTGATGGACACAGAGCAGATATTGCAATACTTAAAACGTCGAAAACTATTGCTGCTTACAATAAGCATTTAAAAGTTGATTACAATGATGTTGAAGAAGCTATGATGCTTGTACTTGGAGAAAGACTTCAAAAATCTTATGATCAAAAAAAGATTAAACAAAAAATGGAAAAAGCAATTTCAGATACAGAAGACGAACAAAAAAAAGATGAAGATCAAACCCAAGAAGAGCAAGATAATAATGATAATTCAAATCCTGAAACTGAAGAAAATCAGGACAATGAAGACAGCAACAGTGACGATCAATCCCAAGAAGAACAAAATGATGATTCTGGTAATTTAGATCCGGAGATTGAAGAGAATCAGGAAGAAAGTAACGAAGATCAACCCCCTGAAGAACAAGACAATGTAGGCGCTGCCCCTGCCCCTGTTGAACAGCCGGAAAATCCTGATGAAGAAAAAAAAGGGACTATGTTAAAAAGTATTGAAGAAGAAGGAACTTCTGTAGATTCTGATGATGAGGAAGTCGATATAAAAAAGCTCCTTAAAATGAAGGGTAAAAAAAAGAACAGGCTGTATGGAAAGAGGGTCGATTCCAAAACTCAGAAAGGTAAATACATAAAAAGCAGGATTCCTAAAAATGTTTCAAGTGATATTGCAATAGATGCGACTTTAAGGGCCGCTGCTATTAAATCAAATGGCAGTATCAATGTTAAAAATGAACATATACGTCATAAAGTCAGGAAGCATGGTGCAAGAGCATCAATAGCCCTGGTGGTAGATATAAGCGGATCCATGTTTTCACAAAGGAAAGCAAATAAGATTAAAGGTATTTTAAACCAGTTGATTGAAGATATTAACCGCCATAATGATAAAATAAGCGTTATTGGGTTTAAAGGTCAGGAAGCCGAAGTTATAATCCCAACAACAAGAAGAGCTTCTTCTTTTAAAGAACAGATTGATAATATACGTGTTGGAGGGACAACCCCCCTTGCAGCGGGCCTTAAAAAGGGATTAGAGCTCCTTAAAAAGGAAAAAACTAAGGATGAATTCGTTCCAATGATGCTTGTACTAACAGATGGTATGCCCAATGTAGGTATTAAAGAAGGGCCAGCCCAGGATGCCCTGAAAATTGCTGCAGACTTAAAAGAAAATGATATTCACACCATTATTGTTAATTTTGAAAGATCAGTTAAATACGG
>JAEYQZ010000037.1 GCA_023409695.1 Methanobacteriota archaeon
ATTCCAACTTCAAACTGGAACGGACTTCCAGCAGGCCATCCTATGGCTGCTGCAACCATATCTGCAAAAAATACATGCCCCATAAATGCCCATATTGAGCCGATTCCAACCATTACAACTAAAAACCATAACAAAAACACTTCAAATATTCTATTTTTTGTCCTTGTTTTACTTAGAAATAAATGTAAAACAGCGCCAATTAATGTCACCATCAAGAAAATATAAATCATTTCCATAGATATTACCCCCTATTCAAGTTAATATAATATTTAGGATGTATTATTTAAATATTGACTAACTAGTATGTTAAATAACATATGTCTAAGTGTATGTAAATAATAAAGGTGTAAGGAGAGAATAAAATGCAAATTAGATATGTTTGTCCGCTTATCACTGTCAAAGACATTGAAAAATCAAAAGGATTTTATGAAAACGTTTTAAAACAAGAAATAGAACTGGACTTGGGTGAAAATGTAGCTTTTAAAGGCGGTTTTGCTATTCATGACATGGAACATTTCCAGAATTTAACAGGTAAATCGTTATCTACAAACATTTCAAAAGATTTTATGGAACTTTATTTTGAGTTAAATGAAATTGAAGAGTTAGAATCAAAATTAGAATCATTAAATGCAGAATTTGTGCATAAAATCCGTGAACAACCATGGGGGCAGAGGGTAATGAGATTTTATGACCCTGATAAGTATATCATTGAAGTTGGTGAACCTTTAGAATTTGTAGTTAAAAGATTCGCTGTTCAAGGGTTCTCTTTAGAAGAAATAAGTGAAAAATCTTCCATGCCTGTTGAATTTGTTAAAATGGTTCTAGATCAGGATTTATAGAAAGATTTTAATTGTTTTTAAAATCTTTGTAGAATTAGATAGAGTTTAGTTTTTGATAGAAATGTGAGCGTCGGGGACGGGATTTGAACCCGCGTGATCCTAAGGATCATGGGATTAGCAGTCCCACGCCGTACCAGGCTGGGCCACCCCGACACATGATAAAAATAGTTATCCAGTAAAAAAGATGATTGTCTTTAATAGTTTATAATAGTTTTGGTTTTATCCTATTTAAAACTTGTTTGTTTTTATTATTTTGTACATCTTTTGCGGTTAATTGGAATGGGCCCGTTCAAGAGTGGACAAACCTCCTGAACAATGGTGATCCAAAATCCCAACTCCGCCCCGTTGCTCCACAAGCATCAGCTGTCCTCAGTAGAGCTGCTTCTTTCCAGACCTGACCCGTTCCCATGGTTAAGACAGTTAACTCCGGCCCTACGGCCGAAATCCTGCCACCACTGATCCTGCGGGACGAGGTTTCTACGTTGAGATTCTGGGCCAATGTTCATTCAGCTTGCCGCCTCTTGAACTTCGACCGCGCCGTATAGGGGATTTGCGCTTACAGAGGACCCCTAACTCTCCAGTCTAGCCCATATTAACTTTAGGTCTAATACTATTTTAACCTTACGATTAACAGCACGGCTATTTTATTACAAATGGGGCTTTATTTATAATAATTTAAGTTTATTGCAAAAATTGAGGTCAATTAATAATTACTTTTTTAAACCTCCTATTTTTTTTGATTTAAGCAATTACATTAAATCCTTAAATTAATCATAATTGGCGAATTTATAAATTCTTTAAATGACAAACTAGTATCATGCCAAAATTTACACAGGAAAGTGAGTAAAATCTTAGACTATCTCATTATACTTGGTGTTGCTGCAGGTATCTATCTAGCAGCTAATATTGGGGCCAATGATATTGGTAACTCCATGGGAACTGCCGTAGGAAGTGGTGTTGTTAAAATGAGGCAGGCCCTTATAGTTGGGGCGGTATTTATGTTTATCGGGGCCGTATTTTTAAGCGGTAATGTCATTAAAACCATATCGGGAGGTATAGTTGCAGCGTCATTTATAACCCCTATAGGTGCTGTAATAGCCACTTTATCTGCAGGAATATGGGTTAGTATTTCTATTTTTAGGA
Organism: Methanobacteriota archaeon; assembly: GCA_023409695.1. Taxonomy (GTDB): domain Archaea; phylum Methanobacteriota; class Methanobacteria; order Methanobacteriales; family Methanobacteriaceae; genus Methanobacterium_D. Next base: position 1,983 of record JAEYQZ010000037.1, read on the forward strand.
GAACTCCTGTTTCAGGTAGCCATGCCATGGTTGGGGCTATTTTTGGATATGGGATTGTTTATGCCGGCATGGCTCATATCCAATGGAATTCACTTCTTAATATTGCATTAAGCTGGATTTCATCTCCACTTTTGGGCCTTACAGTTGGTTTTGTGTTTTACTATCTTTTAAGGGTTTCACTTCTTGAAAAAGCAACCAGTATGGCTGTAAGGGGCAGATTAGAAAAAATATTCTCTTATTTACAGATTGTAAGTTCCTGTTTTGCTGCTATGGGGGTAGGTGCTATAGATATTGCGGCTGCAACAGGTATAATGATTGCAGTAGCGGGAAGTGCTGCAAGCAGTGATATAAGAGTATTAGGTGCTATTGGAATTGTTTCTGGAATTTTAGTTGCCGGAAATAGAATCACTGGTACTGTTGGGAAAAGAATAACTAATTTAGTTCCAACAAGAGGTGTTTCAGCTCAAATATCAGCTGCTTCTGTTATCTTGCTTTTCACATTTTTAGGAATGCCTATATCTCCAACTCAAACGCTTGTAGGGTCTGTAATTGGGGTAGGGCTTGCAAGGAAAACAAGGGATGTAGGTGGCGATGTTGTAAAACAAATTGTATCTTCATGGGCCCTCACATTCCCGATATGTGCAGTTATATCAGGAGCACTGTTTTTTGTTATATCCTCATTTTTATAGTATATTTATGGTGAATGAGGTAACTTTTAACTTATACATTGGGTCATGACCAAATTTACATTTAATAAATTTAAAAAGTATAAACAAATTTGTTTTATAAATAATTAATCTAAATTATTCGGTCATTCACTATAAAAAGAAGTTTAGCAGTATTTGGGCATTTAATTCCCCAATACTCTTTCAATATTAAAATTTTATGAAAAACAATAGTTTTCATGGTTTACTTGTGGGGTTATCTAATCTAAAAATAATATAACCTGCTTAGATGACTATTTTTGATCATATGATGAATATAATAATTAAAGCGCTCTTAATGCTTTTATTATATCCCCATCTGAAATTATGCCTTTTATTTTATGGTCATCAACCACAATCAGTTGATTTACAATTCCACCACCAGCACCATATTTATTCATTTTTTTGACTGCAGTTTTCAGATTATCTTGCGAGCTTATACAGATTACATCTTTTACCATGACTTTGTCAACAGTTGTTCCAAGTTCATATTTATCAAGAATAAGGTTATGTCCAAGATCTGTTGCTGTTACGATACCTAAAAGTATTCCATCTTCATCAACAACAGGAAGAGAACTTACCTTATATTTCATTAACTTTTCAAAAGCGAAAACAACGTCTTCACTAGGTGGAACTGTTATAACGTTCTCTGTCATCACTTCTTTAACTTTTTGTTTCTCTAACATCTTCTTCACGTCCATATGTCTTTGTAATAGTTTCTATTATACAATCAATCGTGGTTGTAACGTCAATATTTTCAATAACGGGTATATCATACTTCTGGGCCTGGTTTTCAAAGTATTTATGTGTCTTTCGTATTGCTCCAAAGTAGTTCATATACCTCTTTAACGGTCTTCGAGCCCATAGCTGCCTGCATCTTGAGTAGAATCTTCCTTTATGAACTTCTTCATCCTGCAAAGTTAAAACAAACATGGCAACATTGTGTTTACTCACAAGCTCTTCATTTATAAATCCTGGAACAATATGAACGCCTTCGATGACTATACTAACTCCTTCTTTCAGTGCTCTTTCAATTACGGCTTCAACGCCCACACTTACAGTATCTACGTGATCTCTAAATCCAATGATTACTTCATCCAGTTCTGGAGATGGAGGAATTCTCAGTGATTTATAAGCAGTATAACTGGATTCAAATAAAGTTGGTAATAGTTCTTTTGATACCATCTTACGCATAACTTCCCTTATAATGTCAGTACTTGTCATATTTCGTATTCCAAGCCTGTTAGCAACTTCGAAGGCAATTGATGACGTACCAACTCCTGAAGCTCCTCCTATTAATATGATAAGGGGTTCTTTACATGTTCGAATCCGTTTCCATAGTCCGTATTTTTCAGCTACTACTTCATTTTCATCTTTTAATCTTGCACGGACTATTCCTACAAGGTCATCTAGACTTATAACTTTTATTCCTTCTTTTCTTAAATGGACCTCTATTTGAGATGCGAAGGTATATGCCTTATTTGGGTCCATCTCTGCTCGAGTTAAAGATCGTGCTAAGACGCCCTTAGAAAAAGGCTCTCTATACTTTTTACCGCTTACTTCTCCTTCTACCATTATCATCCTCAATTTTTCACCTCAAATAGAATAAATATCAATTAATTGAATTCTTTTAATTTCATTAAAACAGTTTAAATCTTTTCTCTAGATCATATGCTGTTAACCATCAAAGTTAATTACATGTCTATTTCTTAAGATTATTGACATAAATAATTATACTATTTTATTTTTGGGTTATGAATATAATTCCTTTTTATAATTTTAATAAAGCATTCTTTAAAGATTTATGAGTTGGGGGAATATTTTTATTTCTCCTTCTTCTTCACTTATGTCTATTATGCCTGCGAAACCATGTGATGCTTCTCCTGGATTGAATATAATCGTATTTTCTATCTTATCAATGGCTACAGCTTCATGTATATGTCCGCATAGGTTTAAGGAAGGTTGAAATTCTTCTATTATCTTTCGAACACTTTTACTCCCTACATGGTCTCCAGAAGGTATTAAATCGGTTTTTGTGTTGTAAGGGGGCGCATGAGTTACCAGTATTCTTATTTCCTGATTTTCAATTTGTTTCATCAGCTTTTTAAGTTCATCATATATTTCCATCTCTTCAAATTCAAGAGGAGTATTAAATGGAGTTGGATTTGAGCCGCCAAACCCGCAAATACCTATATTTTTAATAATAGTTGATCTATTATGTATGTTAATTGCATTTGATTTTTCAATTTCCCCGTAAACGCCTGTTGGATCGCAGTTACCAGGTATAGTAAATGTAGGAACATTAAATGCACATATACTATTTAATATGTCTCTACATAACTGCGGAGGTCCAAAATGGGTTATATCTCCAGTTAAAATTATTAAATCAACGGCATTTTTTTGAAGATAATTAAAAATTTTATGACAATGTCCATGTATATCGCCCATAACAAGGATTTTCATGTTGTAGCTCCTGAAATATAAAAAAATTAATATTATTTGAAAAATTTATTTCTGGAAAAATGAAGCTATTTCTTTTAAACTTGCTTTAACGTTGTCTTGATCCCCATAAATTGCAACCACATCATCTTCTTCAAATTCTATTATAACTCCATATTCTTCAGCAATATCATTTAACCTTTCCTCTGATAAAGGCTCCTGAAAAGTAACTTTTACCATTGAAAATCCGGAAGGAACTCCAACAGCAAATTTAGGTGCATTTTCCTCTTTTTCTACTACTCTTTCCCCTCTTGAAGCCCTCATAAGCTTATTAAGCCATTCATCTTTGTAATCTTTACTTACTTCCTCAGCAAGATCAAGAAGAGTATCCTGAATTGAATTTAGAAAATCATTTATTCTTTTTATTTCGTTCATCATGTCAGGGTTGGTAGGATCTGCTTTGTAAAAATTAATGGTAGTTTTTGCTAATCTAACAGTTTTGGGTACTTCACCTGGAATTTTGATTCCGCGTTTTCGAAGGTCAGTTAAAAGTTCAACAAGAACTAACCATGTTTGTTCCATAGGTAGTTCAGTCATAAGTGTCCTTCCAGTATTTTTTTAGTGTTGTAATTAAGTTTTGCATCAGCTGCTTTTAGTTCTTCGTCTATTTCAGCTGTGCTTTTATATGAATCTAAGAATAAAACATGATAACTTTCTGTACCGCTTATGTTTAAAATGGCGATCTTTTCATTTTCAGCAATGTCTTTCTTTTCAAGAGAAGCTTTATATCTTACATATGGCCCATATTCTTGTGGTAATTCATCAAATTTAAATATTCCAACCAGTGTAGCAATAAACAAAAAAACACCTCGAATAATTTAAGTTTCAAACTAATCAAATTCAAATTCAAGTTAAAATATAGGCCTCAAAATATTTAAAAGTTTATATATTAAGTTTAATATTTTGATAAAATGAGGAATATATATTCATTTTAATTGTTGAATGCTATTTAAATACTTAAAAAAGCATAAATTTGGCATATATTGAAAAATGATAACTTTAAAATAGGATGTATTTATAAAAGAGAGTTATATTTAAAAATAAAAAGGTAAAGGCCCTCAAAAACTAAAGCATTCGAAAAATGAAGTTTTTCGATGCGTCAAAATCTTTGATTTTGACAGTTTTCGGGGCATGTGAAAATTTTCAATTTTCACGGCAGCAAATCGAAGATTTGCAAGCACCGAAAATCGAAGATTTTCAAGTGGAATATAATTATTCTCCGCCGGTTATTTCGTCTAATTTTGCTATTTGTTCAAGTGCAGAGTCCACAGCTATTTGGTGAACGTCAACAGTTAAGTCTTCAGGATTGAATCCCATTGCAAGACCTAAGAACTGAGCTAAGTGGAAAACAGGTATGTTAAATTCGTCACCGGTTTTCTTTTTAATTTCGGTCTGACCTACGTCAAACTGTAAGTGACAGAATGGGCATACGTTTACGATAGCGTCTGCACCAGCAGCTTCCATGTTAGTTAATTTATCTTTAGTGTAGTCTAAAGCTACATCTAAGTCTCTTGAACGTACTCCACCACCAGCACCGCAGCACTGCATTTTGTCTCTGTAGTCTACAGATTTTGCACCGGTTGCTTCTACAATTTCATCTAAAATTGTTGGTTTTTCAGCGTTATCTATTCCAATATCTGCTGTTGGCCTTAAGAAGTGGCATCCGTAGTGTACAGCAACATTAAGTCCGTCTAATGGGCTTGTAACAGCTGCAGCTATTTGGTCGAGGCCTACATCGTTGTATAATACTTCTGCAAAGTGTCTTACTTTGATGTCACCTTTGTATTCTCTTCCAACTTCAGAGAGAATTTCGTTAACTTTTGCTTTTGCTGCTTCATCGTGAGCAAGTTCGTGATTGGTTTCAAATAATGTACCGAAACATCCGTTACATTCGGTCATTATGTCCATTCCCATATCTTCAGCTATGGTTATGTTTCTTGCAGCTATTGAAAGCCAGCTAGTTTTATCGAATGATCCAAATACACCTGGTGCAGGACAGCATGAAGCTCCTTCCATATCGTTTAATGTTATACCGAACTTTTCAAACATCACTCTTGATGCTTTTTCGATTCCAGGGTATCTGTTGTTCATTATACATCCTAAGAAATATGCGAAATCAGCCATTATAATCACTCCAAAAAATTTATTCTATTTCTCCTGTTTCCCAGTTGTATCCTATTAAACTGTCAAATCCAGTTTTCTTGAGTATTGTTCTTACTTCTTCTAATGCTTCTGGGTATTCGTGTGTGGTTGGTGGTAATTCGTTTAGTCCAACTCTTTTTCTTAGTGCCATTGTAGCATCGTTTATAGGTACACCGTGTCCGGTTTTTAATACAAATACTCCGGTCATTTTGTGTGCCTGTGCCATTTTTCCTGCTTTGGACTGCATGTTTCTTATAATTTTAACGACATCTACAATTGCGACGCCTCTTGGGCATCTTTCCTGGCATGCGTAGCATGTAACACATTCCCAGATTGTTTCATCATTTAAAACTTCAGTTTTAAGTCCCATGAGGGATTTTCTTATAATGTTCCTTATCCTGTAAGGGGTTCTTTTACCTGATGGGCATGATCCGGTACAAGTACCACACTGGTAACATAAAGCTACGGTTTCTGCACCAGCATCTATTATTTCCTGTTTAAATCCTGGCTCTACTTCTTCAGCGCGTATTAGGTTCTCTTCTTTATTAAGTAAACTCATACTTCCACTTCCTTTGGGTTTGGGTTCGTCTTTTTTAGTTTCCTCAACGATTTCTGCTTCTTCTTCCTCTTCAGGAGCAGCAGGTTCTTCAACATTCTCTTCTACAGCAGTTTCAGTTTTAACTTCAACTTCTGAAGGTTTCTCTTCCTCAGTAGATTTAACTTCTTCTACTACGGGTTTTTCTTCTATTGTAGGTTTTTCTTCTTCAGCAGGTTTGGCTTCTTCTATTACAGGTTCAGCTTCTTCTACTGCAGGTTTCTCTTCTACAACAGGTTCTTTTTTAACTTCTTCTACTGCAGGGGCAGTTTGTTGTTTTGTCTCTGATTCAACTGGTTTTTTTTCATCTTCGACGATTTCCGACACTTCAGATTCAGATTTCTTTTCATCTTCCTCTTTCTCTGCCTCTCCCCCAGTTAAAAAATTTTTTAGTTTTTTTAAGCTTCTCATTCTTTTCACACCCTTGGTAACGGGTCTACGTGAAAACTTGTAATTTTCATATCTAGGTTGATGATCTGTGTATATATACCTTGCGGAAATTTTGCAAACTGTAACCTTTTTGGTGACACTCATAGAATTAAAAATTTTTAATTATCTTATATGTGCTTTTCGGAAAATAAAGAATAAATATCTACTTATAAGCGATATAATTGTAAATAAAATGATAGCTATGAGTAACCAGCTATAAAAAGAGGGTGGACATATCAATGTAACGAAAATTACTGCAAAAAGGAAAGCTCCATAATATTTGCCCACGGGATCATATACTAGAACATTAAGTTTCGATGTCAGTATAAACTGTAAAAATACTAAGACTATAAGAAGAAGCAGCCAGTATGGATAGATTTCAATAATTATGAATGTCAAGAATGCAACTAAAACAAGAATAAAATCGGCTATTATGTCAAAATATGCCCCATAATCTGAGACAACACCTAATTTTCGGGCAGAGTAACCGTCAAAAGCATCTGTAATAACTGCAAGTAAAAAAACAAGGATTGTCCCTATTTTTATGTTATTTATAAGCAAATCTAAAAATAGAATGGATAATATAATTCTGGAAGCAGTGATTCCCGTTGGAACTAAAATTAATTTGTTGATCTTCATTTTTATCCTTGTAATTAGTTAATTAGATTAGTTATACAAATATTTT
>JAEYQZ010000045.1 GCA_023409695.1 Methanobacteriota archaeon
TCTTTATCAAGCGCGTCTGTGAATTACCATCGCATCCTTTAACCGAATATATTCCTGTTTTTGAAGTTTCTGTACTATCTTCTATAATTTGAAGCCATTCAGGGTGAAAAGCATCCCCAGTACCAACTAAATCCAGCCCTTTAAGTTTGGACTCTGATGCAATTGTACTTATCACCATGTTTTTTGAAGTAGCCATTGAATAAAGACTGTGAATGTGTAGATCTGCATTAATAATCATCCAATCCCACCACTCGAAAATTTTTTAAATTTTCGGTGCCTCGAAAATCTCCGATTTTCAAAGGCTTTTTTACAAAAAAAGCTGGACCAAAAAATCCTCGCCGTTGAAAAATCTTCGATTTTTCGGGCAGCAAAAACTTCGTTTTTGCATGCTTCGCTGCGGTAGAAGATAACTTTAAAATATGGAGTATTAACAATCATATCAATCACAACAAAATTAAATTAAAAATAAATAGTAATCGGGTTTAAAAAATAACTATAATTACCCGATGTATCTTAAATCTTCTTCGCCAGGAGCTATGTGCATTCTTTCAGCCATTTCTCGCTCCATTTGCTGAGCTTTGGATATCATCTTACGAGTTTCTTCTGCTCTTTCCTCTAATTTAGCGACATCCATTTCCATATTCAGTATATCAAGTAAAACTGTTAAAACTGCTTTAGATGCATCAGCATCTATGAAATAGCCTGGTGTTTCACCCATAAGGCATACTCCATTAATACCTCGAAGCATTCCCATTCCTAAAAGAAGGCCTGATGCTCCGATTATACCGCCATCTGCGGATCTTAGAGTTACATTATGTTTTTTTAACATTTCAGCAAGTTCTAATGTAGTAGCTGCGCCTAAAACTTTTGATTTTTCAATAGGCTGTCCTGTTCCAAGACCACCGAGGGTGAACATCTGTTTAACCCCGTATTTTTCTACCAGGTCAAGTATAATTCCACATACTTCGTGTTGACCTTCTGGACTTAAACCCTGGGTGTTTCCAACAAGAATTATATAATCCTGCCCATTGTCACCGTTAAGTGCGTAAAACTCATTTTTCATTGGTTCAATAAGCCCTTCTTCACTTACAAAGACTTGTGGTGGAAATGATGGTGAGTATAACTCTGCGAATTTTTTTGCATCGAGTTCATGAATTATATGCTCTGCAACTAATTTACCAACGTGACCGATTCCCGGAAGTGCCTCTATGAATATGGGTTCTTTGAGATCCACTTCTTCTATCATCTTCACATAAGTTTTATTCATCTAATCACTCCTTTTTTTAAGCAGTTGTTTTTTAAGTATTCTCCTGTACTTCCCATATTTATCTTCAGGAGAATACTTAGGCGGATATACCACTCCAACTTCACCTTCACAGTAAGGACATTTGTCTTTAAGTGTATACTCCCCGCAGGATTTACACTTTTTCATTTTCATTTTCATTAAAAGACCTGTATCATACTATTATGGAGTTATATTCCTATTCTAATTCACGCTGGAATTCGCCTTCCCCGCCTTCCTCAACAACAAGTTCAATGCACTGCTGTGCTGCATCTTTCATTAAGTTTTCTGCTGTAAGGTAATCAGAAGATTTAACTATTAATCGGTATCTTGGAGCTCCAACACATTGGACTGAAATATTATCAGCCTCAACAGATCCGAGTGCACTCTTTATTATATCAACACCATTCGGTGCATAAGATTTTAAGTTAATGTATCCAGTTATCTGAACTTCTGGAGGAGATATATTCTTTTTAGCAACTTCAGTTATGGTTGCTGCCCATTCCCCATCTATTCCTCTATCTTTAAGTGCACTTTCGCCTTCTTCTGCGGCTGTTTCAAACGCTTCGTAAAGATCACCGAATTCATCTATGATAGCATATCCAATTTCATCATATGCAATATCAAGATCTTTTCCTATTGATTTTGCGGATATTTCAAGCAGTTTTTCAGCTTTTTGTTCGATTTTCCACTGCTGAATTTTTCTTGTCCTTTGATCTTCCCTTATCCTTTTCATGGAAACGTCGACGTGGCCTTTTTTAGGGTTTACCCTTAAGACCCTTGCAACGATTTTCTGGTTTTCACGGACATAATCCCTGATATTTTTTACCCATCCAGAAGATACTTCAGAAATGTGAATAAATGCTTCTTTTCCTTCATATTCTTCAAGAGAAGCAAATGCACCATAGTTTAAAACTTTGTGCACTGTTCCTACTATTAGATCTCCTTCGCTGGGCCATTCTCTTTTCATTCTTACCATTAAAACACCTGATTTTGGATTAGCCCTTAACTTTAATTAATCAAGGACTTCAATAATCTGAGCTACTATTTCAGATTTTCCGCCTTTTGGTTTTACCAGTGTTTTCCCACATATGATACACTGGACGTTTGATGCTGCGTGATCAAATACAGTCTGCTGATTTCCGCAGTCCAAACATTTGACTTTTAAAAAGTTACTTTTGTGAGTTCCTGTAATTGCCATGAGATCACCTAACTTACAAACTCCACTTTTCCTGCTCTAAATGAGTTTCTTTTAATATGTGCTTTTCCACATTCTTTACATTTGTATCTTAAATCCAATTTTTTGACTGGTTTGTTTCCAGATGGAAGCGGCCTTGGATAACCTCTGTACCCGCTTGTAACCCGTCTGAACTGACGTTGCCCCCATTTAAGCTCGCTTGCTTTCCTTTTTTTGGATTGGAATACTTCGTGAAGAGTATGTTTTTTACAACTTGGACAGTAAGTTCTTCTTTCTTTTGGAATTTTCATTATAATCACCTCTATTTATAAAAATAAACCATATATTTATGATTAAAAATATAGTTATATTAAACTCGAGAAAAAGCCATTAAAACCCGAATATTTTCAAAATAGGGATTTTAAGACCCTGAAAACGAAGTTTTCGGATGTTTTGTGGCTTGAAAATCTCATGATTTTCAAAGTTTAATCGATATTAGCATTATTTATTCTTAATAGTTTATTTATATGTTTGGATTAATTCTATCAATTCCTACAAAAATTAGATAATATGTATTACAATATGCAAAGATATATTTATAATAGACTATTTTAGACACGCATAGTTCAATTATTGGATTATATAATGCATATTTTTGGCAAATAATATCAATGAATAGTTTTATGCAGCTACTACTCACCTATAAGCTATTTTTTTATATTTCTCAATAAATTTCCCTTTATTATTCTTTATGAGTATCCTTGCATTTGGCTCAGGCATCGTAATTATATCCTGAGGATACAAAGGGCCGTAAACTTTTTTATCAATACCCATAATAGAAGGGAGCTCTTCAAGAACCATTAGTGTTTTAACTGGATCCTTTTGATCGATTGCCTTTGAAATTCCTTTCTCAAGACTTTCAAAGTCCATTTCAGGTTCAATTTCTAGTTCTAATTCAGGTTCTATAGGGGGTTCTATATCAGGTGCTTCAAATCCAGGAGTCGCATATGCCTGAAAACTTTCAATATCCTGTTCAATTCCGGCAGGTACTGCTTTTTTAACCTTGGCAGTGCTTATATTTTCATTAGCTAGCTGCACAGGTGGCTCAGGTATATCTGGTGCTTTAGATTTTAACTCCGGTTTTGCCTTTTTAGCTTTAAATTGAGCTAAAGGAGACTTCATCCCATGCCTGTATTTGGAAAGTGATTTTACGAGAGAATAATAAAGATCTTCTTCCTCGGGGGTTAAGTTTGCAGGGGGAATTGCAGGAGAATTTACATCTGAGTTCTCAGACTTTTCATCGAATATTCCATATGTACGATGCACATTCATCAAGGCACTACTTGTTATTTTATATTCTCGCCTTTCACAGATTTCTGCTGCAATTCTCCTCGCATCTCTAAGGAGATATGATTCAAAAGAAAAAGGATTATTACCTATTTTCATTATCAGCTTATCTAAATAGTTGTGAACATCTTTATAGAAATTATCTCCAACATCGGCTAACCCACTTGTACTACGTTCTTTTTTTTGGATTTCCCTCAATCTCTGGAAAAACTCATCCAACCTTATTCCTCGCTTTTTAGATTACTGTACTTAATTGTATTTTTTGAGTCAATTAATTTTTTTGTATTAATATGAAGTCTATTCTTCACTTTCTATACGTGGAGCTAAAAGAAAACTAAGTTCTCCTTCTTCTGTAGCCATTTTTAAGGAGAGATTAAGAGGCATATCATTTCCAAGTTTTAAAACAATTGCATCTGAAAATTTATCTGCTTTTAGCATCTCTTTAATTTTTTCAAGTGAAAAAATGGATTTCGATTTTGTATCTATCTTTTCCCCGTGAAGATATTCGATTTTTGCATCACCAAATTCACCTTCAGCTTCTGCAATGAATTTATCTTCATCAACCATAAGTGCAATCTTATCTGAGACTATTTCAATATCCTGAATGGAATTTTTAAGGAGACTGAATGGGACCTCAAATTCAGTTGGGTACTCAAGGTCTGGTGGACTTGGTGCTTCATATTCAATATCTATAAGCCTTATTTTAAACCTACGTCTTGCATCCCCTTCAAATATAAGAATAAGATTTCCCTCATCTACTGAAAGTTCAACAATATCGTTGCTCTTTGCCCTTTTTAAGACTTTCATGAGCTCTTCTGTATCCACATTTATTTTTAAAGGCTCGTCGATAGTAAATTCATCAAATAATTGTGGTTTAAGTTCAAGGTGTACGAATGTGATATGTGATCTATCCAGTGCATCTAATCTTAGACCTTCACTATCGGCCTGCATCTGTACTTCATCTACAATAGAAGATATAGCATCAAAACTGGTTTTTAAGATGTTCGAATCGCTCAGAACCGCTTTAAACATTTTTATCCTCCTTCAATTTAAGACTTTCTGTTATTCTATTATTTGTTAGTTCTATTTATATTATACCCTATTCTTTTTCAGTTGAATTAGAAGACGTTCCATTGTGTGACTCGATTTCTTTATTTATTCCTTTAAAAAAAGATTTGTCAAGAAATCTACGGACTAAAACTCCTCCCATTAAAAGAGCACCGGCTAAGATTAAAAATGCTGAAAACGATGAAACATCCTCAAATTGTACATTATCCGCTACTCTCTCAGGAGCCCCCGCGGATCCAATCATTAAAGAAATACCGGTATATATCAGTAAAATACCTGCAACAATTCCTATTACAAGTACCAGGTTGCTCTTTCCAGATTTAAGATCTTTCCATTTATCAGAACTTATGAAATCTCCCAGCATTGGAAATGCATGAGGATCATGCTCTTTGTCCTGATCTTCTGAATTTTTATGTTTTTGTTCTTCAGAGTCTTTAGGAGTTTTATCTTCTAAATTTTCCATCTTTTTATCTTTTTTTTCAGATTTGCGAGTTGGAAACATAGAATCCATTTTTTTTAAGAAATCCGCCCTAGACTTAGAAGTGGTGGATTCTTCCTCCACTTTATTATCAGAATTCCTAGAAATTGTAGAATTTTCTTCCACATTTCCTTTAGAATTCTCTTTTTCTGAATTTTCTTTCATAAAATAACCCCTTCACTATTGTGTAAGGTCTTATATTTCTAAAATTCATCAACTGATGAACGGCAGTTGATTTATCTAATCATATTCCCGCCAGGTCTGTCCACATTTAGTGCATCTTAAAAATCTTGTTTCAGATTCATCAGCCCTTCGGGTCTGCTGAAGCCACCAGTAGGCCTCTTTATTCCCGCACTTTGGACAAATTGCACGAGTAGTTGGTAATGTCTTTACATCATCACCTTTAACTATTATATTATCCTTGGATGATACTTTTTCAGAGACCTCATACTCGTTTTTTTGTTCTTTGGTTATTTCCCTTTCATATCCGCATTTACATTTAAAGCAGTTATCCTTAGGAAACATGACAGTTCCACATTTTGGACAAAATTCCATTTTAGTCCTCCTTATCAGTTTGATCAATTTATTTAGATAAATAAATTTTTTAGTTTGATGTATTTGTGAGTTTAATAGTAACTTAATCTAAAAATTATTGTAACTGTGATTAAAAAAAATAGTTTCTCAACACTTATAAACTTTATCCGAGTTTAAAATCATTAATAAGAATTATTTTGTGGTCTTTTAAAAATTGGACTACCCTATTCATATACTGAAATAGGTTTGCATCTATGTTCTACCCCTATTTAATAACTTAAATGCATCTTTTAAGATAACATCATGGTCAAATGCAAGCTTAAGTTTCAAAATTTCATCTTTCTTAAAATATCGTGCACTGGAAGCATCGGTATCTGCCCTTAAACTTCCACCTATTTTTTTTGTAAGGTAACACACTGTAACGGTATGTCCCCTTGGATCTCTTTCAGGATCTGAATAAACTCCTACAAGCTCGATTATTTCTACTTCAAGACCAGTTTCTTCTTTAGCTTCCCTTACAACTGCAGATTCTACTGTTTCTCCCCATTCAACAAATCCGCCAGGTAAAGCCCACGATCCTTTATAAGGATCATACTTTCGTTTGATCAGGATTGTGGAATCATCTTCACATAATATTACAGCATCTACAGTTAAATAAGGAGTTTTTATTTAATCACGACCTCAAAATTAATTTTATGCGCTTCCTTTGGATTCGCCAGTTACAACTCCTGCTCCTATAAGATGAGCAGCCCTTATAGGTTCAGGTATAGCACTTCTTGTTGTGGCAATGTCAACTATTTCGCTGGCATCTTCCAGATTAATGCCACATATCTGAATATATAAAGGTTCTTTATTTTCTATCTTATAAACTGTTCCTGCTTCCCGTATTAATCCCCATCTTTCTTTACAGTCTTCAAATCTCATTAAAGCTTTTTTAATCTTCTCAAAGTTTGGAAACTTTCTCATTATAACAATGAGGGGAATGCCTGTTTTATCAAAGATTTCCTTTATATTTACAACGTTGAATCCGCCAAAAGTAATTCCATCAAGCATGATGACTCCAATCTGGTCTTTATGCCTGGAATCATTCACCATTTTGATGATCTTTGCAGTTGAATCTGTGCCATCTCCTTTGATGTAAGTCCTTAAGACTCCATCAAGCCATGTCCCTCCCCTGAAGATGGTACCAATTAACATAACGTTGTTTTTTGTATGAGGAGGAAAAGGAGCATCGTCCACTCCTAAAATTCGTATTTCTCTTTTAATTATTCTGAATTTTTTATTTTTCATATAAAAATTATTCCTCTAAAGAGGCTTCTAGAAGACCTTTAAATTCATCACTTCTTTTTTGAAGTGTTTTTGCAGCTTTTTCAAGGGATTTCCTTGGGTTTTTACCTTTAATGTATAAATTTGGTTCCCCTACAATAGGGTGGGCTATAACATATGCTGCAGATTCAACATTTTTGTCTTCCATCAAAGCTTTTCTGAGTGCATTACATAAGGAATGGGTTTCGCCTGTAATTTCAATTTCCAGTTCATTTTTAGTGTCTTTTATAATCTTCATTTTAGTCCCTCAAACCAGTTAAAAATCTTCACTTATACCAAAGTTTTTACTAATAACTCCATAATATTTACAAAATAAAAATATACTATGCATAATACTGTTATCAAATTTTATTTCTAATTCATAGTATGAAATCTTATATTAAATTTTAGATTATATACTTTTCGACTCTGCAATTAATTTTAAAATATTCTAACTCAGGACCTTGAAATATTAAATAAGCCATTATCCAATTTATAGAAAATTTAAAAGTGTTAGAGCACAAATAAGGACAATACCAATTCCACAAATCATTACTACTACAAAAAGAGCTTTAAATAAATTCTTTTTAGATTTATAACTAGAAACACGTTCATCAAACTATGAGCCATTATTAGATATGTTATCACTATTTTTAAGCCCATAAACAGAAAATATTATGAAAACTATACCTGTTACTAATCTAAATAATTCATCAAATATATCCATAATACCACTTTTCTAAACCAACGTAAAAAAACTAACTCTAAATTTATTAGCTCTGAAAAGTAGATAAAATAAAAAAGTGAGGGATTTTAACCCTTATATTGTGCAGCAATTTTTCTTTTTTCTTTTCTTCCGCAGTTTAAGCATACAAGTTCATTATCTGTCTTTACCATATAATGCCTGCATTTTGTGCACATTGCCTTTAGAACTCCAAGTTCTTCATTTGCAGTTGTAAGATCCACATTGTCCAGACCTATAACTTTTGTAACTTTAGCTTCTACTATGTCCCCAATTCTAAAAGCTTCAGTTAATTTAGATAAATATCCTTTCTGGGCCTGTGATATATGTATACCTCCAACAAATGAAGTTGTAAGTTCCCTATCAATACCTTTAATTTTTTCTATTTTTACCGAAGCTCTCTGGCCTCTAACTTCAGTTATTTGCCCAACTATAGTTTTACCAACTTCCACAGGAGCCGGAGTGCCAGTTTTGGGAATTATAGATATTTTTTTATTTTTCTCATCGATTGCGACTTTTCCAACTACCAGTGATTTAATTTCTCCATCTTCTTCATATGTCCATTCAGATGGAACAAACTCTTCAGTAACCCCTAATACATCACCAGGTAATACAAAGTCTCCAGATTTAGCTTTCATTAGTTCACCTCGACTAAAATAAGTAAAACTTTTTTAATTTTTCCTTTATTTTTTATACAATTATCATTAAAAATTTTAAAATTTTTGATCATGATATAATTATCTTATGTTGTTACATTCTTTATATTATTTATACATGTTCAATTTCATCTATTTTGTAATCTTCCCATTCCCTTTTATTTAGAACTATCTCAAGTTCTTTAGGTGTTAAAAGCGGCTTTTTATACATACTCGCATCATCTATAGCCACTCTTGGACATGCAGTTACAACAAACGCGTCCAGGTCCATATAAGGAATCAAAAGATCCGGTGAAACATTATCCAGCATTATTATAAATGCTTCCCTTTTTTCTTTATCTATCATCTTCTTTAAACTTTTTGCAATGTCAAGCCTGAGCTGACCTCTTTTTGATGAAACAATAATTCCAAATTTCTGGGCATCACTTGCCTTTGTTATCTTCGCAAACCGTATTCGAAGTATTCTATCTCTAAATTCATCTATAGTTCTTACTTCATTCATGTAAGGGTCTGCAATAAAAACTGGCTTTTCCGTAAAGAGCGTTATCCCAAGGGCATGGAAATTACCGCTTCCAATGAATAAAAATGCATCTGCGTCAACATCTTTAATAGCCGAGAAATTACAGCCAAGTACTTGGCCTTTTCTTGTCCCAGCACCTTCTTTCATTGCCACTTCCTTGCCGCTGCCAGCTAAAAAATCGCTAATCTGATCTATAAGTGGCAAATGCTGGATAGTAGTTACCACACCTATTTTTTTATAATTTTCAAGAAATGGAAGGCTTTTTTTAAGTACATTATCTATATCTATCTTAGAATATGCTTCGATAAATAAAACAGGTACTTTATACTCGATTGGGAATTCTATATGGCCAAAATGTACAATTAAATCCACTAGACCTTCCATATGAGTATCTGAAACATCACACGCACCATAACAGGGATCACCCGAAATTATAACCACTGCATCAGTCTCATTTTCTATTTTCTCTGCAACACAGACTGCATGAATTTTAAGCCCTTCTGGAAACTGAATGCCAACTGCCTTTGCATCCATTTCCTTTATTTTTTGAACAACTTCATCCAGTCTAAAATCGTAATTAAGCATTGTTATCTACTCAGTTTAAAGTATACTATCCTCTATTACAACTTTACCCCCATTAACATCCACTTTAACAAGGGTTTTGACGTCATAACCTGTTTCTTTTTTAACTCTTTCTTTTCCAGTTCCTTTTTCAACAACAGCAACTATATCTGCAATTTCTACCCCTGCACTTTTAAGGGCATTTAAAACTGCCACCATAGTCCCGCCTGTACTCAATACATCATCTACAACTAATATTCTGTCCCCTGCCCTAAGTCCATTTATGTAAAGCTCACATTCGCTGTAACCTGTAACCTGGTGAACTGCAACCTCTTCTTCCAGGCCGTAACACCTTTTTCTAACAACCACGAATGGAATATTTGTTTCAAGGGAAAGCGCAGTTGCAATATGGATCCCCATTGCTTCCATACACACGATTTTATCAACTTTTAAATCTGCAACTTTTGTAATTGCATTTGAAACTTCTTTTA
This sequence comes from Methanobacteriota archaeon, assembly GCA_023409695.1. Classification (GTDB taxonomy): domain Archaea; phylum Methanobacteriota; class Methanobacteria; order Methanobacteriales; family Methanobacteriaceae; genus Methanobacterium_D. The sequence continues at coordinate 10,162 of JAEYQZ010000045.1, forward strand.
AAAGGTCGGGTTCAACAAGCATTATACCGTCAGTTATTGGATGTACAAAATAATTATATTCACCTTTTTTCACTATAGGTGATTCTTCAAGGGTTTTTTTAAGTTTATCAAGCATTTTATCACCGAGACATCTATTATCATTATTAAAATACGGAAAAATTTAATATTATTTAATATTTAATTTTATCATTGAAGTATACAAAGATATTTTTATAACATAAGGTATATTTAATAATGTATTTTACTATTTTACATTAGTTTAAATAACTCATAATTAAAATATAAAGCAAATTTTATTGCTTACAACTTATAAATAAGAAATCAAAAATTCAAGAGACCTACTTAAAAAAATTAATGAAAATTATAAAATTTATAGAGGCAGATCATGTTAGGCAATTTAGGTAAAAACTTGACCAATACAATGAAAAAATTAGCAGGTATGCCCATCATCGATGAAGAAGTGGTAAAAGAAGTTGTAAAGGACATTCAAAGGGCACTTATTCAATCAGACGTTAATATTAAACTTGTATTTAAACTTTCAAAAACAATAGAAGAGAGAGCGCTCAAAGAAGAGCCTCCTAAAGGAATTACACCAAGGGAATATGTTATAACCATTGTTTATGAAGAACTTGTAAACCTGGTAGGTAGTAAAGCAGAAGAAGTTGAAGTTAATGCTAAACCATATAAAATAATGTTTGTAGGGCTTCAAGGAAGTGGTAAAACAACCACAATTGGAAAACTTACAAGATACCTGCAGAAAAAAGGTTTCAGGCCTGCAGTTGTAAGTACAGATACATGGAGACCTGCCGCATATGAACAGCTTCGCCAGCTGACCGAAAATATGGATGTACCATTGTACGGAGATCCAGAAAATAAAGACGCTCTTGACCTTGCTAAAAAAGGTATTGAACAATTTAAAAAGAACGACATTGTAATTATAGATACAGCAGGACGTCATAAAGAAGAACAGGATCTCCTTAATGAAATGGAACAGCTATCAGCAATTGTAAATCCTAATGAAGTTATGCTTGTTATCGATGGAACAATCGGTCAGCAAGCACGAGAACAAGCTCTTGCGTTTAATCAAGCTACAGATGTAGGTTCTATTGTCATTACAAAATTAGACGGTTCTGCAAAAGGTGGGGGGGCACTATCTGCAGTATCAGAGATTGGTGCACCAATAAAATTCATTGGAACTGGAGAGAGAATCGATGACTTTGAAGCATTTGACCCCGAAAGGTTTATATCACGGCTTCTTGGAATGGGAGATATTAGAACACTCCTTGAAAAGGCAGAAGAGATTGCTGAAGAAGATATCGACGTGGATACAATGGATGCCATGCTAAGCGGTAAATTCACCCTTAAGGATATGTATTCACAGTTTGAAATGATGAATAAAATGGGGCCAATGCAGCAGGTTATGAACATGATCCCTGGAATGGGAAATAAACTTCCAAAGAACGCTTCTCAGGTAACAGAAGAAAAATTAACCAGATATAAAATCATGATGGACTCCATGACCGAACACGAGCTTACACACCCCGAAGTTATAAAACAGTCACGTGTAAAACGGATAGCAAGGGGTTCAGGTATGAAAAACGAAGATGTTAAAGAGCTCCTTAAATATTACAACGTTACCAAAAAAGCAATGAAAGGATTTGGAAAACGGAAAATGGGCGGACCTTTAGGGCAGATGATGAGACAAATGATGCGCTAACCCTATTCTTTTTTAATTGAACACTTCAATTAATATTTTAACTTATTTTATAGCAAATAACCAAATATTGGACTATATAAAAAATTTGTTGATGTGCTTTAAGCATGCAAATTTAATTTCAACTCAAAATTAAGCGTTTAAAAAGTTATGTTTACGGAACGAAGCTAACAAACAATACATGTTTGTAGCGTCAAAATTCGCAGAATTTTGACAGCTAACAAAAATCTTCGATTTTTGTGCTCCGAAATTCTACGAATTTCGAGAGTTCCGTAACCGTGAAAATTCATAGCTTTCAAAAATGCAAAGCATTTTTGATGCCCCAAAAAATCATTGATTTTTTGAGGGAATTTTCACATGTTATTCACTATAATTAATTTGACCGGATGAGACAATGGAATCACAAATTACTGAATATGCACTAAAAATCATGGAAATGGTAGAAGGCAATTTATGCGATCACTGTTTAGGCAGGAAATTCTCCAAGACTTTAGAAGGGCCAGATAATAAATACAGGGGAGAATATGTAAGGCAAATCCTAAATAAACCCAATGGAGATACATCGGATCCCTGTTATGTGTGTGGTAACCTGTTTGATGATGTTGAAAACAGGATCATTGATAAAATAATAAATAAAATAAACCATGAAAATATTGAATTTTCAACATTCCTTGTTGGATGTCGTGTCTCACCAGAGATTCTCAGTAAAGAAGAAGAAATCCAGAAAAATCTGGAACTTGATGTTGAAAATATTAAAAAAGAGATTAATCGAGAAATCGGCAAAAAATTATGTTCCATCCTCAACAAGGAAGTAGAATTTGATAATCCTAATATAGTCATAATGGTAGATTTTGTAAATGATAATATAGACATTCAGCTAAATCCAATCTTTATAGAGGGGCGCTACAGAAAGCTTGTGAGAGGTATCCCTCAAACCAAATGGCCCTGTGGTAAATGCAGAGGTAAAGGATGCCCAAGCTGTAATTACACAGGGAAACAATACCCTGAGACTGTTGAAGAGTTAATTTCACCTGAAGCCGTTAAGCTGGCCAGGGGAAGTGAATCCAAATTTCACGGCGCAGGTCGGGAAGACATAGATGTTAAAATGCTTGGAAGTGGAAGGCCATTTGTACTTGAGATAAAGGAACCAAAGATAAGAGATTTAGATCTTGAAATTCTTGAAGAAAAAATCAACACATTTGCAGGCGAAAAAGTAGAAGTTCAAGACCTGAAGTTCGTGGGAAAAGATAGAAAAGGCACCATAAAATGCTCATCTACAGATACATATAAAGTTTATAAAGCAATTGTAGAGCTTGAGAATGATATTAGTGATGACAAATTAAATTTATTAAATTCCATGGAGATTATAAATCAACGAACTCCCATAAGGGTGTCTCACCGACGTGCAGATAAAATAAGAACAAGAAAGGTAAGAAGTGTAACTACCAAACCAATAGATGCACGTAACTTTGAAATGATAGTGGAATGTGAAGGCGGTTTATACATCAAAGAACTTATATCTGGTGATGAAGGAAGATCAAAACCCAGCGTATCTGAGATTTTAGGAATTAATGCTCTTTGCATCCAGCTAGATGTATTAGAAGTAAATATTTAATAAATTCGGCATGATGTTTAATATAAAACTGAATTTTAAGGTTAATATTTTAAAGTGTACCGACAGATATATTCATAAGGTTTAAATTTAATAAAATTTAAAATAGACAAGTTTAGTATAAATAGTGTTTTAACAATATTACATAAGTAGAGAATATGCCAATTATGATCTACATATTCCAAATCTGATTTCACTTGACGAATTTTCCAAAAAATTCTCTCAAAAATCTTCGATTTTTGGAGCACAAAAAACTTTGTTTTTTGTAAGCTTTGAATCAGCTAAAATTGTACAACTAACACTAAATATATTCTAAATTTCAATTTAATAATTTTAATAATCACGGAGGTAGAAGAATGGTAACCAGATCTAGAGGTTATAGAAGCAAAACACGTTATAAACTTAAAAAGGACTTAAGAGTAAGTAGGGCAAATCTAATAACTAAAAAAATACAGACTTTCGATGAAAGTGATTTAGTCCACATAATAATTGATCCTAGTGTTCAAAAAGGTCAGCCACACCCTCGTTTCCACGGGAAAACCGGCAGAATAGCTGATAAGAGAGGTAGGGCATACATAGTAGAAATAAACGATGGTAATAAGGCTAAAAAATTAATAATAAGACCAGAACACCTTAAAATGCAAGAGTGATATTGATGATTGGGAAAAAAGTTATCGATACTGACCCTATCACAATTGCAGAAGTTAAAGAGATGCTTGGAGAGCTTTCAGAGCATTATGAGCTTACATACGAGCAAAATCTTGCTCTGGATCATGTAACAAAATTTTCAAAGTTAGATGAAGACTCTGCTAAGAAACTGGTTGAAGAACTATCAGAAATAATCAAAAAAACTCAAGCTATTAAAATAGCAGATATTATGCCTGAAGATATGGCAGATTTAAGGTTAATATTTGCTAAAGAAAGGGGTTCATTTAAACAAGAGGACATGGAGAAGATATTGGAAATAGTGAATAAGTACAGATAACTATAAGGGATATTAAAGCCAATACTAATATGAATAAATTTCAATAGGATTAATTGAATCTTAATCTAGACAATATCTTAAGATATTAACTAAAAATATTGAAAATCCTCAGGATTTTCAAACTCGAATATTCGAGACAGCACCGACGATGTGATTAAATGGAAGAATATGCAATTATTTTGGATTATCTTCCTTTAGGTTATGTTAAAGAAGGTATACCATCATATAAAAGAAAGCCTGTAGTTCAGGCTATAGGTAAAGAGGAATTTACTTTACTTGAGCTTATTCCAAAAGAAAACACTTCACTGGATATACACCAGGAAGTTTATATCGGCTCAGGAAAACGCGATCAGATCTCTCGTGTAAACCGACGACTTAGATATGATGACCTCACTGCCACTGCTAAAGTTGAATTAAACTACGTTATAGAAGAAATCATTAAATCAAGAGAAGATAAATTCATGGGGTTTTTCAACAATGCAGGATCAATATCAACCAGACTCCATCAACTCGAACTATTACCGGGAATTGGAAAAAAACATATGTGGGATATTATCAAAGCACGGCAAGAAAAACCGTTTGAAAACTTTGATGATATCAAAAAAAGGGTCCCTATGCTTTCAGACCCTGTAAAGCTTCTCTCAAAGAGAGTTCTAATGGAACTTGAAGCTACAGGAGAAAAAAAAGGAAAGCGAAAGTATGTACTTTTCACAAGATCCACTACAAAACGAAACTAGTTATCTATTAAATTAAATACTTTTTTCTAATTTTTTTTATAACACTATAATCTCACTCAGGTATATCTAATGTTAGTTAAAGAAACTCTAAAAATACTAAAAGAGAATGATATAAGATTAGATAAGCGAAAAGGTCAGAATTACCTGATAGATTCAAATATACTAAACAAAATTGTTGATTATGCAGATCTATCTTCTGAAGATACTGTACTTGAAATTGGTGCAGGTATAGGTACATTAACAATTCCACTAGCTGAACATGCTAAAAAAGTAATTGCTGTGGAACAGGACCCTAAAATTGCTGCTGTTTTAAATAAACGTCTTGAAACACTTAATATTTCAAACGTGGAAGTTATGGTTGCAGATGCTGTAAAAACTGATTTTCCAGAATTTAATAAAGTTGTATCTAACCTTCCATACAAAATTTCATCTCCAATCACGTTTAAGCTGCTTGAATATGACTTTGATTTTGCAGTCCTTATGTACCAGCTTGAATTTGCAGAAAGAATGGTTGCAAAACCAGGTGAATCTAATTATTCAAGGTTATCCCTGATGATGCATTTCTGCGGAGATGTTGAAATGCTTTTTGAAGTTTCAAAACACGCATTCTTCCCAAATCCAAAGATATCATCGGCTGTAATCAAACTAATTCCAAAAAACACAGAAATTGATGAATTTTTTACAAAAGTTTCAAGGGCACTTTTCCAGCATAAAAAGAAAAAAGTGAGAAATGCGCTGCTTAATTCTTTCCATGAAATTGCAAGTGTGGACAAGAAAGAAGCTAAAGAAATAGTTTCAAAGCTGGATGAAAATCTTTTGAGTGCTAGGGTTGTAAAACTTGAGCCTGACGATGTTATGGCGATCTCTGAAGAACTGAGAGAAATTTTAGAAAATCGGTGATTTTCTAAATCCAGAAAAATTGAGGGATTTTTCGACGGTAATTAACAGTTCAAGTATCTGATCATAAATTATTATGCATTTATATAATCTAAGTTCCAATTATTTTTAGATATAATTTATAGGGAGCGATATGATGACCCAGAGCCCATATGAAATATTTATAGAAGAATGTCCCGAAGTTGCAGAACGTTTTAACGATCTGATTAAAGCACAGCAGTCTTTAGAAGGTTTAGATGCTAAAACAAAACAGTTAATCAACATAGCTATTC